>JBNMGC010000019.1:0-28413 GCA_050873845.1 Alloprevotella sp. | reverse complement strand
TAATACTTAATACTTTATACTTAATACTTTCTCCTAAAAAAGTAGTATTATGCTCAACAAGATCATATCCTTTTCCCTTCGCAACCGCCCCATCATCCTCTTCTTCAGTGTATTGCTGATTATCATCGGGTGTTGGACGGCCCAGAAGATGGAAGTAGACGTCTTCCCCGACCTCAATGCGCCCACCGTCGTGGTCATGACAGAGGCCAAGGGCATGGCGTCGGAAGAGGTAGAACGCCTCGTCACCTTTCCCATAGAGACCGCGGTCAATGGTGCCACCGATGTGCGCCGCGTACGCTCTTCGTCCACCACGGGATTCTCCGTGGTATGGATTGAGTTCAATTGGGGCACCGATATCTATCGCGATCGTCAGATTGTGTCTGAAAAACTCGCTACCATAGGCGATGCGCTGCCCGAGGGCGTGGGTCAGCCCACACTCGGTCCGCAGTCGAGCATCATGGGCGAAGTGATGTTTATCGGTCTCACCGCCGATACCACCTCGCTCGGTTCGCTGCGTACACTCGCCGACTGGACTATTCGTCCGCGCTTGCTCTCCACAGGCGGTGTGGCTCAAGTCACCGTGATGGGTGGCGACCTCATGGAATATCAGATACGCCTCCACCCCGAACGCATGCGCCACTACGGCGTGAGTCTCTCCGAGGTGATGAACGCTACCCGCCAGATGACGCGCAACGCTTCGGGTGGTGTGCATTATGAACATGGCAACGAGTACATCGTGCGCGGTGTGCTTGCCACGACCAGCACCGAGCAGATAGGCGAGGCTGTCATCAAGACATCGGCTTCGGGGCAACCTGTCGTCTTGGCAGATGTGGCAGATGTGAAGATGGGGGCTAAGAGTCCGAAGATGGGACTTGCTTCGGTCTCGGGCAAGCAAGGCGTACTGCTCACCGTGACGAAGCAACCCTCTACCAGCACGCTCGAACTGACCGAACAGCTCGACACTGCCATCGCTTCGCTCAAAGCCTCACTTCCGCCCGATGTGAAGGTCAACACTCACCTTTATCGTCAGCAAGACTTCATCGATGCCTCCATTTCCAACATTCAGAAGTCGCTCATTGAGGGCGGCATCTTTGTGGTGCTCATCCTTTTAATCTTCTTGATGAACGCACGCACCACGCTCATCTCGCTCGTCACCATTCCCCTTTCGCTGCTTGTCACCCTGCTTGTATTGAAGGCTATGGGACTTACCATCAACACGATGAGCATCGGCGGTATGGCCATAGCCATTGGTTCGTTGGTCGACGATGCCATAGTCGATGTGGAAAATGTCTTTAAACGTCTTCGCCTCAACGCTCGTTTGCCCAAAGCCCAACGGCGGAAGAAGATGGATGTCATCTTCCATGCATCGGGCGAAGTGCGTATGCCGATTCTCAACTCTACACTCATCATCGTGGTGAGTTTTATTCCCTTGTTCTTCCTCTCGGGCCTCGAGGGACGCATGCTTGCTCCGCTTGGCATCAGCTTTATCATCTCGCTCTTTGCCTCTACGCTCGTGGCGCTCACCCTCACCCCCGTGCTCTGCTCCTACCTACTCAAAGACCCGCAAGTTTTTTTGGAAACCGCGAATGAGGAAGCCGCTCACATGAATTCTTTGGAAGCCGCAAATAAGGAAACCGCTCACATGAATTCTTTGGAAGCCGCAAATAAGGAGACCGCTCACACACGTCACGACGAACCGCGCTGGGTGCGCTATCTCAAGCAGAAGTACGAACGAGCCTTAGCCTATGCCTTAGGTCGTCCGTCGCGCTGGATTCTCGGCACGACGGGAGCATTGGTCATCGTCACGCTCTGCCTATTCTTTACCCTGGGCCGTTCCTTCCTACCTCCCTTCAACGAAGGGTCGTTTACCATCAACGTCAGCACACTGCCGGGCGTATCGCTCGCTGAAAGCGACCGCATCGGTCAGCAGGCCGAGAAGCTCTTGCTGCAAGTGCCCGAGGTGCAAGCGGTGGCTCGCAAGACGGGCCGTGCCGAACTCGATGAGCATGCTCTCGGTGTCAATACGAGCGAGATGGAGGTGCCCTTTGTGCTGAAAGATCGTAAGAAATCGGAGGTCCTCTCCGACATACGAAAGCGCCTATCTTCGCTGCCGGGCGTCAACGTAGAGATAGGTCAGCCCATCAGCCATCGCATCGACGCCATGCTTTCGGGCACGAAGGCGGGCATTGCTGTCAAGGTGTTCGGACCCGATCTGAGCACACTCCATAGCCTCGGGTTGCAGATTAAGCAAGCCACACAGGAGATTAAGGGTGTGAAAGACCTCAACGTGGAGCAACAGGTGGAGCGTCCGCAACTCGTTATCCGTCCGCGCCGCACACTGCTCGCTCGTCATGGCATCACGCTTCCAGAATTCTCGGAATATGTTAATGCTGCCATCGGCGGCGAGGTAGTGAGCCAAGTACAGGACGGAAGCCGCACGTTCGACCTCACCGTGCGGGCGTCGGACGATGATCTTCAGACCATCGACCGCCTACGCTCTTTGCTCATCACCACCGCCTCGGGCTCACAGATTCCCCTCTCCGACGTGGCCGACATTCTCTCAACGGCGGGTCCCAACACCATCAGCCGCGAGAATGCGCAGCGCAAACTCGTGGTCTCTGCCAATGCCGAGGGGCGCGACATGCGTTCGGTGGTGAACGATATGCGTCGTGCCATCGAAGAGCGCGTTACCCTGCCCGAGGGTTACCATGTGGAGTATGGCGGACAGTTTGAGAGCGAAGCGGCTGCATCGCGCATGCTCTTAGGGCTCAGCGTGGTGAGCGTCGTGGTGATACTCCTGCTGCTCTATCTGCAATTTCGTTCTTGGAAGCAGTCGGTTGTGGTCTTGCTCAACCTCCCGTTGGCGCTCATCGGCGGTGTGCTCTCGCTCGTGCTGACAAGTGGTGTCGTGAGCATTCCTGCCATCATCGGTTTTATATCGCTCTTTGGCATGGCCACACGCGGCGGTATGCTCCTCGTCGATCGCTACAATGAGTTGGCGCGTCGCGGACTGAGCCGCCACGAGGTCATCATGCGTGGTTCGCTCGACCGTTTGCTCCCCATTCTCATGACGGCACTCTGCTCTGCCTTGGCGCTGATACCTCTGGCGCTTGGTAGTGAACTGCCTGGCAATGAGATTCAGAGTCCCATGGCACAGGTGATGCTGGGCGGACTGCTCACAAGCACCCTGCTCAACCTCTTCATCGTGCCCATCATGGCTCCGCTCAAGCTATCTAAGAATTCTACTCCTCAACCCTCTACTACCGCATGAAACCTTTTTGGAAAATCCTCTCTATAATGCTTCTCCTCGCGCCATTCTCGACTTGGGCGCAGGATGCAATGACATACGCGCCCCATTTCGCGGCATGGCAACGCCCCATGCAAGAGATTGTGAGCAATAACCTACAAATAGCAGCGCTCCGTTCACAACTGCAAGCGCAGCAAGTAGCCAATGGCTCTGCCCTCCGACTGCCCGACCCTGAAGCCGAAGTGGCTTACCTCTTTGGTTCGCCCAAGGGAATCCCCAATCGCACGAACGTTTCGCTCACGCAACAGCTCGATTGGAGCGTCATCTTGGGCCGCAAGCGTGCCTTAGCAGAAGCCGACAACAACGCGGCACTGCATGCCTATCGCTCAGCGCTGCAGCGCATCCTTGCTGATGCCGACCGCGCACTTACTTCCGTGGTCTACAGCAATAGGCTCTGCGCCGAACTTTCACTTCGTGACAGCATAGCCCGCGACATCTTGAAACTTTATACCGAGAAGTTTCATCGGGGCGATATTTCTCAGCTTGAATATAATAAGGTACGCCTCAATGCCTCGATGAGTCAAGCGGAGTTGGCACGTGCCATGAGCGAACGCACACAGGCGCAACTTGCACTCCAATCGCTCAATGGCGGGAAGCCGCTCAGTTTCTCTTGTACAAGCTATCCCTCATCCGTGCATTCGCTCCCTTCTGTGGATAGTCTGCTCTCTGCAGCCCAACTATCGTCGCCCTCCATTGCTGCTGCGCAAGCTGCCATCGCGCAGAGCCAAGCCCAGGAACGCGTGGCTCGTGCCGAGGCTTTGCCACAGTTCACAGTGGGTTTCCAGGGGGAATACATCCGTCAGAACAATTATAGCGGACTCTCCCTCGGATTTACCCTCCCGCTTTGGGGAAACGCTCGTCAGCGCGTGCGCCAAGCTAAGGTGGAGACAGTGGCTCATACGCTCTCGTTGGCGGATGCCAGGCTGCAACTCTCGCAGTCCATCAGTCAGCAGTATGCAGATGCACAAGCGCTGCAGCGCACAGCCGATGACTTACAGGCGGAACTGACCGAGACGAGCAATGTTCAGCTTCTGCGCCGCAGCCTAGAGCTTGGCCAGATCTCTCTGCTCGACTATCTGCTCGAAGTATCGTTCTACTACTCTGCCCGCACCGCTCAGCTCGAGGCGGAGCGCGATGCACAGATGGCGCTCTCGGGGCTGAGGGGGATGATGTACTGACATGTTAAAAGATGCCGACGCGAGACGCGTCGCTCACAGACGTGGGTTGAAGCACTCTAAACAGAGGCTATTCAACCCTTTCTGTGAGCGACGCGTCTCGCGTCGGCTTTTTCTTAAAAACACACAGGAAGTTGCAGCGATAGCTGCTTCCCCCACACGCCTTAATCAATCTTCCTCTTCACAATAGCAGCGGCTCTGTCGAGCGCCACATTGATGTTGGGACAGATATGATCCTTGCCCAGGAGATGGCAGAAGCCGTTGTGCTCAAGCACATTGTAGACGTTAGGCGTAACGCCCGAAAGCACGATGTGCGTACCCTCGCGATGGCTCATCTCGCAGAGGTTTTGCAAGTTGTGAATACCCGTAGAGTCGATGAAGGGCACACGGCGCATACGGATGACGCGCACCTTGGGGTGGTCGTCGAGGGCAGCCATCAGTTCTTCAAACTTATTGGCAATGCCGAAGAAGTAGGGACCGTTGATCTCATAGACTTCTACTCCCTTGGGGATGATAAGGTGCTCTTCGTGCACCTCGGCATCAGTCTCGTCGTTGGGGTCGATCTCGTCGGCTATCACCTTGATCTGCGTGGTCTCAGCCATACGCTTCATGAAGAGCAAGCAAGCAATGAGCAAGCCCACCTCGATGGCCACGGTGAGGTCGAAGATGACGGTGAGGAAGAACGTGATGAGCAGCACGATGACGTCGCTCTTAGGATTTTTCATCAACTGTGCGAAGGTGCGCCAACCACTCATGTTGTACGACACGATGATGAGCACACCTGCCAGGCACGACATGGGAATGTAGGCTGCCAAGGGCATGAGCACGAGGAAGATCACGAGCAGTACCAAGGCATGCACGATGCCTGCCACGGGGGTGCGTCCGCCATTGTTGATGTTGGTCATGGTGCGGGCGATGGCTCCCGTACAGGGTATACCGCCGAAGAGCGGAGTGCAGAGATTGGCCACACCCTGACCGATAAGTTCTTGGTTGGAATTGTGATGGTCGCCACATACACCATCTGCCACAGTGGCTGAGAGCAATGACTCGATAGCGCCAAGCACGGCAATGACCATAGCTGTGGGGAAGAGGCTCTTCACGTTTTCCCAACTAAGGTTGGGCACCTGCAGGTCGGGGATAGCTGCCTTGATCTCACCAAACTGATCGCCGATGGTGGTCACTTGGTAGGCGGTGTGAGCATTGAGGAAGTACACGCCGATGGTCATCAGGACGATGGCTACGAGCGAGCCAGGTATCTTCTTGCTCACCTTCGGGGTGAGGGCAATCACCACGATACTGAGCAGACCGATGAGCGTGGTCATCCAGTCGATCGTGTCGAAGTGCTGAAAGTAGATGGCCCACTTCGAGAGGAAGTCGCCAGGGAGTTTACCTGTCTGGAGTCCGAAGAGGTCCTTGATCTGCGTAGTGAATATGGTCACGGCGATACCGCTCGTAAAGCCCACTACGATGGGATAAGGTATAAACTTGATAATCGTACCCAGTCGGCATACGCCCAATACGATGAGGAATATACCCGCAAGCATCGTAGCGATCATGAGGCCCGAGAGGCCAAGCTGCGGATTGCTCACGATGCCATAGATTATCACGATAAAGGCACCCGTAGGGCCACCTATCTGTACGCGGCTGCCGCCCAATGCGCTGACTATGAAGCCGCCGATGATGGCCGTGAGGATACCCTGCGAGGGCGATACGCCCGACGCAATACCAAATGCGATGGCAAGGGGAAGTGCTACGATGCCGACGATGAGTCCTGCCATGAGGTCGGCTGCAAGCTTCTCCTTGTTGTAGTGTCGCAATTCGCTCAGCAAGCGAGGTGCGAATACTGAATGATTCATTAACGTTTTGTGGATTGATTTATAATTTGGGTGCAAAGGTACGCATAAATGTTGAATAATACTTAATTACCCGTTGGCGGAATTCTTAGTTAACGGGTTAACAAGTTGACAAGTTTACAAGTAATTATGTCTTAGACTACTTGTTTCGTTAAAAGAGGAAACGATTGGACTCGACAAACTTACTTGTTCACCTGTCAACTTGTTTACCTGTTAACTTGTTTACCCGTTAACAAAGAATTCCGCCAACGGGTACGTAGTAATCATTCATCATCCTTTTTCTGTCCATAAACCATCATGCTGGCGTTTCTGCCTGTGCGTTCTCCCATCTGCAGATGGTCGTCATGCCGTCTGCCGACGCCCAACGGCAGCGCTGCCGACGCCCAACGGCAGCATTGCCACCGCCCGGTGGCAGCATTACCACCGCGCGGTGAACGATGAGAGAATGAGCATCTGCAAATGGTTAGATGCTCATTCTCAGACGAGAACGCTGTACTTTAGCATTTGCTCCACCGAGCACTATTTCTTTCTCCATAAAGAGCCGATGCTCATCTCACCATGCGAATGCGATTCGGCGAAAAGAGCGCAAAAAATTGGATATTAGCAAAAAAATAGCAACCTTTGCACACTGATAGCCTCTCACGCGTCATGACAACGATAAAACGTTCCTTGAGAATGACGAAATGAGCAGAGAGGTAACACTTACCTTGGGCGGAAAAGGTGACTATCCGCCACAGCAAATATTTTACAAGCAATGCAGACATTGATAAATTTCGCACTGACCAACCTCAACTATTGGTGGATACTCGTATTTATGGCCATCGAGAGTTCGTTTATTCCCTTCCCATCGGAAGTAGTCGTTCCTCCCGCAGCATTTCTTTCGCTTACACCTGACAGCACGCTCAACATTGTGCTTGTAGTGATCATTGCCACGCTGGGTGCCGACCTCGGTGCCCTTATCAATTATTTCCTCGCTCGCTGGCTCGGACGCCCCATCGTATACCGTTTTGCCGACAGCCGCATAGGCCACATGTGCCTCATCGACCGCAAAAAGGTGGAGCACGCTGAGGAGTTCTTCCGCGACCATGGTGCGTCGTCCACTTTCTTCGGTCGCCTTGTTCCCGCCGTGCGTCAGCTCATCAGTATTCCTGCCGGACTGGCTGGCATGCGACTGGATAAGTTCTTGCTCTTCACCACGCTCGGAGCTGGCATATGGAACTCCGTGCTTGCACTCTTAGGCTACGTGATCTTCACGCAGATGCCCGCAGGTACTACTACCAAAGAGATTGCCGACAAAGCTGCTCACTACAGCCACGAGATTGGCTACGTGATACTCGCGCTCGCCATTGCGGTGGTGGCATTCTTGCTGTATAAGGGACTGAAGAAGAAGTAAGAAGTAATAAGTAAGAAGTAATACGTTCTTGCTGAATGTAAGTAATACATTCTTGCTGAATGTAAGTAATGCGTTCTTGCAGCAGAATTGCTTTGTCTGCCTTTCATCCAGTTCTGTGGGCGACGCGTCCCGCGTCGGCTGAGCATGCAAGCAAGAGGTGAGCCCTTAGGAAGTGGGGGCGAAGCGTCTCGCTTCGGCTTGCCATGCGAGGCTCAAGGCCGAAGCTTGGCAAAAGTTTATGTTTTTTCTCTTACGCAGACTCGGGCTTCGAGCCCTTCTCCTGCGTACCGAAGCGAGACGCTTCGCCCCCACTGCCTATTAACGGATCACCTACCGAATTGTGGATGATGCCGACGCGAGACGCGTCGCCCACAAAACTAACGAGAACACCACCCCTCATGCGCAACACCTTATTATACATACTCCTTCTCTCCGCACTCTCCCTCCATGCTCAAACACAGAGGGAGACCACCCGCACATGGGCTTGGGGTGTGGGCCGTGCAAGCGTGCTCGACACCTATCTGTCGCCACTGACCTATACGGGCACTGACTTCACCCTGTTCCATCAGACAGAACGACAGGCTCGCTGGGGCGGTAGTCACGTGTCGGTGGAGGCTGTCTATACGGCACAAGGGGCTTACCTTCATTCACCTACCGACGACGGCAAAGATCTCGATGCCGAATTCTCGGCTGCAGGCGGATGGCTCTACCACTGGGACGTGGGGGCTCGGTGGCGAATCTCGCTCGGGGGAATGATAGAAGGCTCGGGCGGATTTACGTACAACACACGCAACTCTAACAATCCTGCTCAAGCCCGGCTGGGTGCTGACTTGCAAGCCTCAGCACGCGCAGAATACACTTTTCAGTTCTTCCACCAAAAGGCCACGGCACGTTTGCAACTCTACGGTCAGGCGCTCGGACTGCAGTTTTCGCCCGAATATGGTCAATCTTACTACGAAATATTCTCGCTGGGCCACTCCCACGGCATTCTGCACCTGACGCACCCCACCAATTGCCCTTCGGCCCGCATGCAAGCCACAGTGACGCTTCCCGTAAAGCGAGCCCACATCACGCTGGGCTATCTGGCCGATGTGCGCCAGTCGAAACTCGGCGGACTGAAACGCCACGCTTGGCGCAACACATTTATTATAGGTTATACCCGACAACTCCGACGCTTATGAAATGCCTCTTCCGAATGCTTCTGCTCGCGCTATGCTGCGGGTTCGTGACTTCATGCGTGACAGAAGACGTGCCCGATAACACACAGCGAGGCAACTTCGAATCCCTTTGGCGCACGCTTGATGAGCACTACTGCTTCTTCAGCTATAAGCGCGAAGCATACGGGCTTGACTGGAACGAAGTGTACCAGCGGTATAGCCCCATGGTGAGCAGTTCGATGACCAACAGGCAGCTATTCGAAGTGCTCTCGAAGATGACTTATGAGCTACGCGATGGACACGTGAACCTCTCAGCTGCTCACGACCTGTCACGCTATGGTGCGTGGTTTGACGACTTTCCCATGAACTTTAGCGACTCCCTTCAACGCCGCTACCTGGGACGCAGCGAGGAGTACCAGCAAGCCGCGGGACTGAAATACCGCGTACTGTCTGACAACGTGGGCTACGTGCGCTGCGCCTCCTTCGAAAGCAACTTTGGCGACGGCAACTTACAGGAGATGCTGCGATACTTGGCTCCTTGCTCGGCGTTGATCATCGACGTCAGAAGCAACGGGGGCGGAATGCTCACCGCTGCTGAGAAACTCGCGTCGTGCTTCATCAACGAGGAGCAGACCGCAGGCTACATGTGTCACAAAACGGGCACAGGCCACGATGACTTCTCTGCCCAAGAGCCTATCCGCATAAAGCCCTTTAAGGGACTACGGTGGCAGAAGCGCGTAGCCATTCTGACCAACCGGCGCACCTACAGCGCAGCCAACTCATTCGTAATGTTTGTAAAAGGGCTGCCACACGTCACCATCGTGGGCGACCGCACAGGAGGCGGAGCGGGCATGCCTTTCAGCGCCGAACTGCCCAACGGATGGAGCATACGCTTCTCGGCTTGCCCCATGTATAGCCGCGATGGAGAGCCCACAGAGATGGGCATCGCCCCCGATGTGAAGGTGGACATCACCTCCGAAGACTATCAACGCTCGGTGGACACCATCATCGAGACGGCACGGCAATTACTTACTTCAAGCAAAGACTAAAGACTTACAAGATATGAACGGTTATCCTGAAAACAAAGGACACAAGGGCATTGTCTACCCTTCGCCCATCTTCGGCCCGATACACAGTCGCCGACTCGGCGTCTCGCTGGGCATCAACCTCATGCCTCGAGATGGCAAGCTGTGCACGTTCGACTGCATTTACTGCGAATGCGGATTTAATAAAGACCACCATCCCCACGCTTCGCGCCCCACACGCGCCGAAGTGGCAGAAGCACTCGAAGCCCAGCTCCAGCGCATGCAAGCCGAGGGTCCTCAGCCCGACGTGCTGACCTTTGCTGGCAACGGAGAGCCTACAGCTCACCCCGACTTCCCGGGCATTATCGACGATACACTGCGCTTGCGCGATAAGTACTTTCCCAAAGCCAAGGTGAGCGTTCTGAGCAACTCCACGATGGCCATTCACCCCGAGGTACATGCTGCTCTGAAGCGCGTGGACAACAACATACTGAAACTCGACACCGTAGACATGGACTACATCCACCGAGTGGATCGCCCTACGGGAAAGTACGACGTAGACCAAATCATCGAAGCGCTCGCATCGTTCGATGGGCACGTCATTGTGCAGTCGCTCTTTATGAAGGGAACGAGCGAGGGCGTGAGCGTGGACAATACGGGCGATGCCTACGTACAGCCCTGGCTCGAAGCCTTGAAGCGCATCCGTCCGCAGCAGGTGATGGTCTACACCATCGACCGCGAAACGCCCGATCCCGACTTACTTAAGGCTTCGCACGAAGAGCTCGATCGCATAGCACGCCTCGTCACTGAGGCGGGCATGAAAGTGGAGGTGGCTTACTGATATGCAGAAGTATCTCGTAGCACTTTCGGGCGGAGCAGACTCTGTAGCTTTGCTGCTATGGTTGCTCGAACGCGACATGGTGGGGGCGGCGGCTCACTGCAACTTCCACCTGCGTGGCGAAGAGAGCAATCGCGATGAGACCTTCGTGCGCGACCTCTGCCAACGTCGGGGTGTGCAGCTCTACGTCAAAGCTTTCGATACAATAAGCGAAGTGGAGACTTCAGGCGAGAGCATTGAGATGGTGGCACGCCGTCTGCGCTACGAATGGTTTGCACAGCTCATCCGCGAGCATCAATTGGCGGGGGTTGCCGTGGGCCATCATTGCGAGGACAATGCCGAGACGCTCCTGCTCAACCTGTCGCGTGGATGCGGACTGCGTGGGCTCACGGGCATGCAGCGCGAGAGCCATAAACAGGGATTCCTAATCTACCGTCCCTTGCTCAACTGGACAAAGGCTCAGATTCTCTCCTTTCTCAAAGAGAAGGAGGAGAGCTACGTGACCGATAGCACCAATGCCGACACGCACTACCAGCGCAACCTCTTGCGTCACGAAGTGCTTCCCCGCCTTGCCCAGATCAACCCCAACGCTGCCCAAAGCATCAACGCCACAGCTCAAAGGCTCACAGGGGCTTACGACATCTACCGTTTAGGCATAGAGCAGGCTTCCGCCCAATGCGGTCTCAGCGAAGAGCGCATTATGGGACAAACATTCCAATCTGCTCCGTGGCAGCGAGTGATGACGTGTACGTGGCGCGACACACTGCTCTACGAATGGCTTTCGCCCTATGGATTCTCCAATCAGCAACTATCCGCCGTGGCAAATATGGGCGTGGGCGGTTACGTAGAGACAGCGAATGGAATCGTCACGCGAAGCACCGACCGCCTCATCTTCGGACCGCTACCGCAAGCATTAGAACAAGAGGTAGCAATAAGCCTTGATAGCATTCACGATGGAGGGCTTCATACATTCGTGTGTGGCAGGGCACGCTTCACATTTGAACTGCTGAAGCGCCCTACCCTACCCTCGCTGAAGACTCCACGCCACGTGGCGCTTATCGATGCTGACCTATTGCAAGGACGGCTTCACGTGCATACTCCCCACGAAGGGGAACGCTTCCGCCCCTTTGGCATGAGGGGCACACAGCTCATCAGCGATTTCCTAACGAACCAACATCGCTCGCGCATAGAGAAGGCATTGGCTCTCCTACTGACCGACGACGCCAGCCCCGTATGGCTCGCAGGCGAGAGAACGGACGAACGCATGCGCATCACGACAAGCACGCAACGGGTTCTCCGCATCACACTGCTTTAATTCCTAATATAAAATATGAACAGACTCTTCATACCATCCCTCATTCTCATTGTCCTCGGCAGCATCCTCGCCTCATGTGGCGAAGATCGCAGCGGGGAGCAACCTTTTGCACCTACCGTAGAGACGGGCACAGCGGCGCAAGAGGGCGACTCCGTGCTTCTCACAGGTTCGGTTTCGGCTTCGCCCAATAGCACGCTCCGCCAGTGTGGATTCGACTATGGCAACGATACGCTCCACTTGAAGACCATTGCCACTGATGCCGCCACCACCTTCAGCGCCTTTACAGACTCCTTGGGCCGAGGAGAATACTATGCCGTAGCCTTCGCCACCAACGGAGTTGGCACAAGCCACGGCGACACGATACGCTTCGTGGTAGAGTGAGGGAAGAGGGCTGAAGTTATGAGGTTATAAAGAATCTTCTTTCAATGAATATTGCTAAGCTTATATACTCATAACTCAATACTTAGAAGAAGCCGACGCGAGACGCGTCGCCCACAGAAAAGAGTTGGAACTTCTTATAATTAGAAGTCTTCATCCACGTCTGTGGGCGACGCGTCTCGCGTCGGCTTTAATCAAAATGTTATTTAATTATACAATTATACCTTATATAAAGGAGTATTGCGCCTTCTTAAGGTCTCATACCCGGACCGCTCATAGGCATGCCTCGCATTGGCATACCACCAGGACCGCGCATATCGGGAGGTCCAGGGCGATCGCCATTATCGTCGCCCTTCTTGCTGCTACCACCTGGGAAGACGTTGAGCTTATAGATGAAGTGGACCATGAAGTAAGAGTTGATGGCATTGTTCCATGAGTCGGTGCGCTGCGTAGCGCTGATCATACGGCTCACGCTGCTCTGCTGCTTCAGAATGTCGTAGAACTGAATGCTCAGCGTAGCAGCCTTTTTCTTAAGGAACGACTGCGCGATCTGAGCGTTCCAGAGGAGTTCGTTGGTGTTCATCGAAGCGTCGGTGTAGCCACGACGAGAGTTCATGCGAATGTCGGTAGAGATGCTGAGGCCGAAGTCGAAGTTGAAGTTGGCATTAGCACCATAGGCAAAGTTCCACGTGTCCATATTGGCATTCTGCTGCACAGAAGCACGCGCATGCTGATAATTGAGTTTACCAATCAAGCCTACGTCGAACCACGTCTGGCGATAGGAGATGTTGAGATTTTCGTCCACGCCGACAGTCTTCGTCGTATTCTTCTGAGAAGAAGCCAATGCGAACACCTGGCTATAAGCATTGTAGCTGCGGTCGTTGATAGTGCCCAAGTTAAGATCGGCGGGCTTGGTGCTAACGTAGCCCACAGCGTTCTGATAACTCAAGCTCGTAAAGGTGTTAATATTGAAGAGCTTCTGCTTACCGAGAGCGGAGTTGAACATAAACATGCCTCGGCCGTTCCAGTTGCCATTGATGTTTTCGGGGCGCAGGTAGCTTACACCGGTCTGAGCATCGTAGACCATGCGGTTGGAAATAGAATTGCGCGTCTGCGTTGCGTCAACGCCCACCATCATGCCCTGCTGCTTCGTAGCGTTATAGCCGTTGTAGTTAATGCGCAAGTTGTTGTTCCATGAAGGCTTCAATCCAGGATTACCCATGGAGATGCTGAGCGGGTTGGAGTCGTCGACCACGGCGAGGAGGTCAGTCATCGAAGGCTGAGAAGAAGAGCCACGATAGCGAATGTCGAGGCGATTGGTCTTAGAGAAACTATAGCGGAAGCGCACCTGCGGCGAAACGTTGAACACGTTGCGGGTAACGACGGTGTCGACCTGCGAGGGACGATTGTAGTGCATCGTCGTGTGCTCGGGATTGAAGTCGACGCCAGCATTGAAGCGGATGGTCGAAGAGTTATAACGTACTCCTACCGTAGCCGTGTGGTTGCTATATTTATAGGTAGCGTACTGCGAGTTGTTGAGGTCGCGTACGTAGTTGAGCACTTGGTCGGAAGTGGGCAGTGAGCCCAGTGTAGGATAGTTGCCGTTTTGATCGCCGAAGCTCATGTCGTAGTCAGAGAGTTGTTCGCCGTAAGTATCGAAGTAGCTCTGACCCTTGTAAGAGAGCGAGTCGAGATTGAAGCGCGAGCGGTTGCTCTGAGAGTACTTGTAGCTATACTGATAGCGTGCTTCGGCAAACCAATTCTTGCCAAGCGGCTCTACGTAGCCAAGGCGTGCGCTGAAGTTGTAGTTCTTACCCGGCGTAGTGCTGTACTGATTCTTGAAGTTCTTGTTGGCAGAAGCATTGCCGCCCTCTGTGGAACCTGTTTCGTCGCGATTGTAAGTAATGTCTGAGATAGAGAATGAGTGGCTTTCGCTCTTGGTGTAACCAGCGCTTGCTCGCAGCGAGATGTTACGTCCGTTGGAGGCTAAGCGGCGCACTACATTGAGTTCGCCGTTGATCTGATGCTGCTTGCTATCGCCCATCGATGCGCGTTGATTAGTATTGACCATCATGGCGTAGAGCTGCGGATTGCGTTCCTTAGCGTTCTGTGCAAAGATGCTATCGAGCGGACTTACCATGCCGCTGATGTCGTAAGGATTGGAGTTAAAGGTGGCTGAGAGGGAATTGCCATTGTTCTTCGACTCCGTATAGTTATAGCGCGGCTGGAAGTTGATATTGGTCATTGAGTCGGGGTTCCACTCCAAGCGGAAACGCGTCATCAAGCTTGTGCTGTGCGAAGCACTCTTTGAGAAACTATTAGAGAAGGAACTGGTAGAGCCCGAATTGAGGAACATTTCGGAGTTGGAGGTAGTCACCGCATCGTTGTTGCTATGGCTGTAGAGCATGAAGCCGCCCAACTCTAAACGTCCTGCCTCGCGATTCTTCTTACCATTTTCCCAAGAGAAGTCCAAGCCAGCATTCTTCTTGGCAGTAAGGCCTGAACCGCCTCCGCCAAAGCCACGGGGGCCACCGAAGCCCATATCGTTGGTATTGTTCATCGAGCCAAATGCCGTAACGCGAGTACGATCGGTGAAGCGTGTTCCGAAGAAGCGAGTCGAGTAGCGATCGTGGCTACCATAAGCCACGTCGAGATTGCTCACCCACGATTCGTTGAGTTCGCGCTTGGTGGAAATATCGAGCACGGTGGTCTCTTCGCCATCGTCAATGCCCGTCTGCTGCGTATAGTCGCTCTTCTTGTCGTAGGCTTTGATCTTGCTTACGAGTTCGGTGGGCAGATTCTTCATAGCGGTCTGCGTGTCGCCCTTGAAGAAGTCCTTACCATTAATAAGGAACTCGGATACAGACTTTCCGTTCCACTTGATGCTACCATCGTCGCTCACCTCCACGCCGGGAAGTTGCTTTACCAATGCTTCGAGCGTAGATCCCGAGGGCACACGATAGGCTGAGGCGCTAAACATGGTGGTGTCGCCCTTTTGTTCCACACGTGATGCGGTGGCGGTCACAGTAGCCGTGCCGAGCACTTTATCGTTGCTCTGCATGAGCAGTTGACCAAGGTTGAGCGAATCGGTCTCAGCGGTGAGTTGCACGCTCTTCGTGACGGGCTTGAAACCCACGTATGAGAGTTTTATGATGTAGCGTCCTGCCTCTTTGGGGCGCAGGGTGAACTGTCCGTTCTCGTCGGTATTGGTAGCCATGACGGCCGTGCTGTCAGCACGAAGCAGGGCTACGGTGGCGAAGTCGATGGGGTTCTTCGACTTCGGATCAACGGCCGTACCCGTCACCACGAAGTGCTGTGCCATCGCCCCCACCGCCATGACGAACGAAAGGATGGATAGCAGAAAGAATCTTTTCATAAGGTGTATTATTGTTTAGTTTCTATACATGAGGAAATTCGTGATACAAGGGCAGCATTCCGCTACCATTGAGCACAAAAAAATCGCACGGTGAGCAGAGCAATATTAGTAGCTCTGCTACAAGCCGTACGCTAAATGTGATGCAAAATTACGAGTTAGGTTTAAAAGGTTTGTCTTATTTATCCTTAAAAATCGACAAACAGGCGGAATTTATCTATGAAAAGGAGGCAGAAAGTTGCATGGAAGCGCATTTGTGAGTAATTTTGTTTATAGAGTACGACTAACCATGAGAGCAGGAAGCGACCTCTTACCTATAAACTTCTCAACTCTTCAACTCAAAACTAATTGTCATGATCAAACTGGCTAATTACATTAAGAGCATAGAAATATCGAGCCTATGGAGCGGCCACAAGCACATAGCATGGAAGCTCCGTCCCGACGTGAACGTGCTGAGCGGCCACAATGGTGCGGGCAAGAGCACCATCCTCAACCGGCTCATTCAGCATCTCCACGCCATCCCTGCTACGGGCGACATTCAGACTAATACGCGTTTGGGCGTAAAGATAGAATTCTCACCGAGTGACGCTACGAGCATTCACTACGACGTGATACGCAGTTTCGACCGCAAGATCCTTTCGGCCGAACCTATCGGTGCGTTGGGTGATGCACGCATCGTGACGGAGCTCGACTGGCAGCTCTACCTGATTCAGCGTCGCTACCTCGACTATCAAGTCAACGTGGGCAACCGCATGATTGCCCTTCTTACAAGCGGTGCACCCGATGCCAAGGACAAGGCTGAAGAAGCGGCACGACAGAAGACGCGCTTCCTCGACATCGTAGACGAACTCTTTGCCGAAACGGGTAAGCGCATCAATCGTGAGAGCAACGAACTTTCCTTCGTGCAATACGACGAGAAGCTCTCCCCCTACTTGCTCTCGAGCGGCGAGAAGCAGATGTTGCTCATCTTGCTCACCGTGCTCACCGAAGACCGTCAGCCCTACGTGCTCTTTATGGACGAGCCCGAGGCGAGTCTGCACTTCGAGTGGCAACGCCGACTAATCTCGCTCGTCAGAGAACTTAACCCTAATGCCCAAGTAATCCTGACCACGCACTCCCCCGCCCTCATCATCGATGGATGGGAAGATGCCGAGACGGAAGTGGGCGATATCACGGTGTAGGGAGCAAAGCTCCCTTTGTTTGGAGTTTTGAGGTTATGAGGTTATAATGTAAGTTTCAAAGACTAAAGGTAACCTTATAACCTTAAAACTCAAAACTCGACTTAAAACAGCTACTCTTATACCATGAAACGCTTAAGAGATCATATAGACTCGGCCTACATCAGTGCCATGAACCGACTGGGCGGGAAGCATGCCCGGAAGCGCATCGTGGCTTATGTGGAGAGTTACGACGACGTGTTCTTTTGGAGTAATCTGCTGCGCCCGTTGGAGACCGATCGCTACTACTTCGAAGTGATGCTCCCCTCGCGCACCTCACTATGTAAGGGAAAGAAGATAGCGCTTGCCAACGAACTGGGGAGTAGGCTAGGCTCGTGCATGATTGCCTGCGTCGATGCCGACTACGACTTCCTGATGCAAGGCACTACCCTCTCCTCGCAGGAGGTGTGTGGCAATCCCTACGTGTTTCACACCTACGTATATGCCATCGAAAACTTCCAGTGCTACGCTCCTGCCTTGCAGACCATCTGCGTGATGGCTACCCTCAACGATCACCATATCTTCGACTTCGAGACTTTCATGAGCCAATACTCGCAGATCGTTTGGCCTCTGTTCGTGTGGAACATTTGGTGCTATCGCTACGGCTGTTATAAGCAGTTCTCCATGCTCGACTTCTTCCACATCGTACAGCTTAAGGACTTCAATCTGTACCACCCAGAGCATGCATTGGAGCATCTGCGCCACTTGGTCAACTCGAAGGTGACCCGACTGCAACGGCAGTTTCCCGAAGGGCGGAAAACGTACAAGCCGCTTCGCGAAGAACTGCTCCGTTTGGGCGTAACGCCCGAGACCACGTACTTATATATGCGCGGTCACGATGTGTTCGATGGTGTAGTAATGCCGCTACTCACAGAGGTGTGCGAACAGCTTCGGCGCGAGCGTGAACGGGAAATCCGTCGGCTTGCAGAGCATAATGTGCAGATGCAGAATGAGCTTTCTGCCTACCAGAACGCGATGGGAAGCATCGAGGAGATGATGCGCAAGCATACGGTATACATGAATTGCCCGCAATACAAGAGGGTACAAAGCGACGTGCAAAGACTACTCTGCCAAATGGACACTCCATCGGCCACGGCTTCTGACGATACTTCCACCCCACCCATCCTAAAGACTAACGAAGATGAATCTGAGAATCAAACACATGGTATGCCCGCGCTGCATCATGGCGGTGACGGACACGCTTTCGCGCCTCGACCTGACTCCCGACCGAGTTGAACTGGGCGAGGCTCACATACGCGAGGATCTCTCGCCCGAACAGCTTAAGCAAGTAAGCGAAGCGCTTCATGCCATCGGCTTCGAGTTGATAGAGAATGCCAACGACCGCTTGGTGCAGCAAACGAAGCAAATCATCGTGGAGGCTGTACGCCAAGAGAAGCCAACGCAACTCTCGCTCTCGGCCTTACTCAAAGCGCGACTCAACATGGACTTTTCCACATTGAGCCGCACCTTTGCTGCTGCCGAGGGACGCACCATCGAGAAATACTTTCTGACGCAACGCATAGAATATGTAAAGGAACTCATCGAATATGGCGAACTTTCCATCAAGGAAATTGCTTACCAGACGGGGTTCTCAAGCGTGGCGCACCTCAGTCGCCAGTTTAAGCAGTTCACTGGGCTTACCCCCACGGAGTATAAGAACCGAGGGGAGTATGATAGACGGGGAATTGACATTGTTTAGTTTTAAGGTTTAAGGTTATGAGGTTATAAAGTAAGTTTGGAGTTTTAAGGTTATGAGGTTATAAAGTTACCTTGTGCTGGCAGTTTGCCTGTCTGAAAGTAACTTTATAACCTCATAACCTTAAAACTCCAAACTATATTACCTTAAAACTCCAAACTTAGAGGATCGTAGCCACCAATACGCCACCGCGCAAATCACCACCGATACCACAGAACCTATAGGAGCAGCCCACCCCATGGGATAGAGCGTGGCGGGGAAGGCCACAGAGAATGCGTAAGAAAGCGGTACACGTGCCGTGACGATAGACACGACATTGTGGATAAAAGACACGATGGAATAGCCACAGGCGGTAAAGAATCCGCTGAAACAGAAATGGATGCCCGCCAAGGCGCAGTCCCACACGTAGCTACTCAGATATTCTCCACCAAGCTGCGCCACATGGGCACTGTCTGTAAATAGACGCACTGGCCATTCGGGATTGATATGCACCAATAGCGCACAGACGAGGCCAAAGCTGAAGGTGATACCAATGGCCGTGCGCATGGTCTGACGAGCACGATCCACCAATCCGGCACCAATACACTGTGCCGAGATGGCTGATACCGTAGAGAGCATGGCCGATGGAACGATAAAGAGAAGTCCGATACACTTCTCGACAATGCCCACTGCTGCAGCATCGTCAAGCCCACGACTATTGGCGATGACGGCTATAACGATGAACGATATCTGAATGAAAGCGTCTTGCAAAGCAATGGGTACGCCTATCTTGCCAATTCCGCGCATCACTTCGCGCTGAAGGCGGAAATGGCGACGCTCAAGTCCAAAGGCTTCGCGATGCTTGCGAATGGTCATAAAAGCATAGATCACGCTGACGGTCTGCGAGAGCGTGGTGCCCAATGCAGCCCCCATGGCTCCAAGGTCCAAGGCTCCGATGAATAAGAAGTCGAGCACAACATTGACCAAGCAAGCCACAGCCACGAAGCGCAAAGGTGTGCGTGTATCACCCATGCCTCGGAAAATGGAAGCTATCACGTTGTATGCCACGATGAAGGGGATGCCCGAGAAGCATACGTAGAGATAGCGCTGCGTATCCCTCACCGCTTCGATGGGCACCTTCATCCAGCTTACGATGAAAGGATTAAGGAGCAACAGCACGGCCGATAGCGCCACGGCAAACAATGCGAAGAAACTCACCGAATTGCCCACCACGCGGGCCTTGCGTTCACGATCGCCCGCCCCGATGGCATGCCCCGTACACACGGTGGTGCCCATGGCCAGTCCGATAATCACCACTGTAACGAAATACATCACCTGTGCTCCATTGGTCACCGCCGTGGTGCTGCTTACGCCGCAATAGAGGCCTATGACGAAGAGGTCGGCCAGTCCGTAAAGGATTTGTAGAAAGTAGGCCAACATATAGGGCAAGGAGAAGCTGAAGATGTTGGCAAAGACGCTTCCCGAGGTAAGATTCTGTTGTTTCATTTAGGGGTGTATATACGATGAGCTGCAATCTCTCCTTATGGGAATAGGCTGAGATTGCAGCAAGAGAGAAGAGACTATTGCAAGTTGTGGAGCAATGCGCTCAGATTAGCCGTGAAGAGGCGCACGGAGATGGCCAGGAGAATGATACCAAAGAACTTACGCAGCAAGTAGATGGCTGCGGGCGAGATGATGCGCTCCACCTTCTCGGTGCTCTTGAGCACGATGAACACAAAAATCATGTTGAGCAACAAGCCTAGAAGGATATTGATTGTGGCATACTCCGCACGGAGCGAGAGCAGCGTGGTGAACGAGCCTGCTCCAGCCAGCAAGGGGAACACCACGGGGATGAGCGTGGCAGACTTGATGGGGCCCATATTCTTGAATATCACCACGTCGAGGATCATCTCGAGCGACATGAGGAAGATGACGAGCGAACCCGCCATAGCGAACGACTCAATGTCTACATTGAAGAGTCGGAGCATGGCATCTCCTGCGAAGAAGAAGCCGAGGAGCAACGCCAACGAAATGATGGTGGCTTTCCAAGCATTGACCGGACGGCCTTGCTGCTTAAGACTGATAAATATTGGGGTGGATCCCAACACATCTATCACGGCAAACAATACAATAAAGGCGCTGGCTATTTGCTGCCAGTCTAAGCGTGAGAATAGGTAAGTAAGTGACATAGGTATATGGGGAGTTTAATAAGTTTATGAGTTTAATGAGTTTATGAGTTTAATAAGTTTATGAGTTTAATAAGTTTATGAGTTTAATAAGTTTATGAGTTTAATAAGTTTATGAGTTTAATAAGTTTATGAGTTTAATAGGTTTATGGGCTTTATTGGCACACATTTCAGCCGATACTGGGGGCGACGCGTCCTCGCGTCGGCAGCCAATAGCGAGCTAAAGGCTCATTCTCACCTGTCTCACCTGTTCTGTGGGCGACGCGTCTCGCGTCGACTTTTCACAACTATTCATGCTGCAATAATAGATGATGCCGACGCGAGGACGCGTCGCCCCCAGTATCGGCTGAGTAGGTTTTCTACAACTTATAGAGAGACCTCTCTTACAGAAAACACGGGCGAACAGACATACCTAATGATGCCTGTTCGCCCGTTATTAGTAAAGTCTACCACATTGATGGCAGAATGAGAACAGACGCTTTTGTTTGGGGGGGGGATTATCCGATAGTGATGAGCGTAGTACCTTCCATCACGCTGTCGCCAGCGCTTACGCAGATACCAGTCACCTTGCCATCAGCCTCAGCCGTGATGTTGTTTTCCATCTTCATGGCTTCGAGCACGAGCACAGTGTCGCCCTTCTTCACTGCCTGACCTGCGCTAACGAGAATCTTCGTCACTACGCCAGGAAGCGGAGCCTTGACGGGAGCACCTGCGCCAGGACCGCTTGTTGCTGCGGGAGCGGCTGCAGGAGCCTCAGCTGCGGGAGCGGGAGCGGCTGCAGGAGCTGCAGCTTCGGTTGATACGGTAGGCAGTGCTTCTTCTACCAAGGAAGAGCCTTGCATTTCTACCTCGAAGGGGATGCCGTTTACCTCGACCTTGGCCTTCGAGCCTACGATGCTGTCAATGGTCACGTCGAACTGTGCGCCATTGATGGTATACTTATATTGCTTCATTTCTTGAGTTTACTTAAAATTGGGTCATCAAATCGGCTGGATTGTTCCAGTTGGTGCGATGGTGCTGCACGGTGATTATGCCGGGCTCATCGTCGTGAACAATCTCTACTTCGTGCTCAATGAGCGCGAGCGAGATGGCTGCGGCATAAGCGGGCATCTCTTCATCCGTGGGGCGAGTGCGATATCCGTCTACGAGGAAGTCGGCTATGGTGCCTTGTTTCTCATCGAGACGAATCGTTATGGTCTGCTCGCCCAGTTTATATTGAAATGTCTTCACAATCTTAGGATGCTATGTGTTACAAAGGTATGTTTCCGTGCTTCTTAGCGGGACGAGTCTCGCGCTTGTTCTCGAGCTGAGCGAGTGCGCGGCAGATGCGGAAACGTGTGTTGCGCGGTTCGATCACGTCGTCTACGTAGCCATACTCGGCAGCCTTGTAGGGGTTGGTGAAGAGGTCGTTGTATTCCTTCTCCTTCTCGGCGAGGAATGCCTTGGGGTCTTCCTTCGTCTTGGCTTCCTTGCCATCGAGGATAGCTACGGCACCCGAAGCACCCATTACGGCGATCTCTGCTGAAGGCCATGCATAGTTGAGGTCGGCCTTGAGCTGCTTACAACCCATCACGATGTGAGAGCCACCATAGCTCTTACGCAGCGTCACGGTCACCTTGGGCACAGTAGCTTCGCCATAAGCGTAGAGAAGCTTTGCACCGTGGTCGATCACGGCATTGTATTCCTGACCTGTACCAGGGAGGAAGCCCGGCACGTCAACTAACGATACGATGGGGATATTGAAGCAGTCGCAGAAGCGTACGAAGCGAGCTGCCTTGCGCGATGCATTGCAGTCGAGCACGCCGGCGTATACGCTGGGCTGGTTGGCTACGACGCCCACGCTCTGACCATTGAAGCGAGCGAAACCGATGATGATGTTGCGAGCGAAGTTGCGGTGCACTTCGAGGAACTCACCATTGTCGACCACAGCGCTGATCACCTTGTACATGTCGTAAGCCATGTTGGGGTTGTCGGGGATGATCTCGTTGAGCGAATCTTCCTTACGATCGATGGGGTCGGTACACTCTATGCGGGGAGCGCGCTCCATGTTGTTCTGAGGGATGTATGAGAGCAAACGACGGATGAGGCCAGCAAACTCTTCCTCGGTCTTAGCCGTAAAGTGGCACACACCGCTCTTGGTAGAGTGAACGGCTGCACCGCCGAGGTCTTCCTGAGTCACGTCTTCGCCAGTCACGGTCTTTACTACCTTCGGACCGGTGAGGAACATGTAGCTGATGCCTTCGAGCATTACGACGAAGTCGGTCAATGCGGGAGAATACACTGCACCACCGGCACAGGGACCACAGATGCCTGAGATCTGGGGCACTACGCCTGAAGCCTCGATGTTGCGCTGGAAGATTTCGCCGAAACCTGCCAAGGCGTTGATGCCTTCCTGGATACGTGCACCACCCGAGTCGTTAAGGCCGATGCAGGGTGCACCCATCTTCATACTCTGATCCATCACCTTGCAGATCTTCTGAGCCATTGTCTCAGAGAGCGAACCGCCATTGACGGTGAAGTCTTGTGCAAATACGTATACGAGGCGACCATTGATGGTACCGCTACCGGCCACCACGCCGTCGCCCAAGAATTGCTTCTTCTCCATGCCGAAGTTGTGGCAACGGTGAAGCTTGAACATATCCATTTCTTCGAACGAGCCCTTGTCGAGCAAGAGTTCGATGCGTTCGCGAGCCGTAGCTTTGCCCTTAGCGTGCTGCTTTTCAATGGCCTTTTCGCCACCGCCCAAGCGGGCTTTCTGACGGAGCTCTACGAGCTGCTTGATTTTCTTCTGTTGTTCACTCATGATGTTTGATGTGTGAAAGTATGGCTACCATTAGCGGCAGCCACACGTATTATATTGTTATTTGTGGTGCAAAGGTACGCAAATATTCGCACACTTACGGCACAAGTGTGCGGTATTTTTTCACGTTCTTCACCCGTAGCTTCTCCTCAATAGGAGAGAAGAAGCAGAACGTACCTGAAAGTAAAATAGTAGAGCTTGTAGGAGGGAGTTTATATACCAACTCTCTTACTTTCACGCGTGCATACGCGCGCATTCAGTCGATTTTAGGGTGTGAAGTTGCACATTCTGTCACTCTCTTCTTATAGTTAATTCATATTCAGCGAGTTACAGAGTGCAGGCATAGCTCATTTGCCTACACTTTGCCTGCACTTTTGCTTGCACTCACGCATTTTTCGTACGTATACCGACGGAAAGATGCATGAAGTTGCGCGCTATGATTATCCCTCCTTTCCGTTAAAATTCTCTCCCCTTATAGTTTTTGCGTTTCGGGGGGATAATTTTCGCTGTTCCATGGGGAAATAATGTGTATGAGGGAGGTGCAGGCAAAAGTGAGGGTAGAGTGAGGGTTAGAGCATGACTTAAAACAGTGATTTTCAATGCTATTTTTTTCTTCCGTATAGAAAGTGCAAGCAATCGACAGCAATTATTGCTGTAATGCGTGCGCGCGAGAGGGGGCTAAATCTTATTGGGCAAAAAGGGGGGGGCAACTAAGGTTCGAGTCTTCGGAGAGATTATTATTTTTCTCACATTCAGACTTAGCAATTTTTCCTCTTCAAGAAGAAAAAGTGAACATGTTGTACATTTTTTTTGGTTGGGGCACATTCTCTTTTGTATCTTTGCATAAGATTGGCTGCGGCTCAGCATAATATTCCAAGCAAGCTTGATATTCTGCATTCGCCTTGCACAATCTTTGCATAAGATTGGCTGCGGCTCAGCATAATATTCCAAGCAAGCTTGATATTCTGCATTCGCCTTGCACAATCTTTGCATAAGATTGGCTGCGGCTCAGCAATCGAAAAGAGCTTCATAAACAAAATACTTTTGCTATGCTCAGTAACTCTACTCCTCATATTTACAATTTTGGCGCTGGACCTGCCACGCTTCCCCAAGAAGTGGTGGAGGCTACGGCACAGGCGGTTACGAATTTTGACGGCATGGGACTATCGCTCATGGAAATAGGACACCGCACGCCGCAATTTCAAGCCATCATGGAAGAGGCACAGGACCTCATGAAAGAATTGCTCCACGTGCCCGAAGGATATAGCATATTGTTCCTTGGCGGCGGTGCACGTATGCAGTTCGATATGATTCCAATGAATCTGCTCCACCACAAGGCTGCCTATCTCGACTGCGGACATTGGGCACATCAGGCCATGGAAGAGGCTCGATTGTTTGGCGAGGTGGAAATGGTGGCTTCGTCGGAGGCTGAAGGTTACACATCGATTCCGCACCATTTCACCATACCAGAAGATGCTGATTATCTGCATTTTACGACAAACAACACCATCTACGGCACAGAGCTACGTACTGATCTTGACTCGCCCATTCCTCTGGTGGCTGACATGTCGTCCGACATTCTGACACGCCCCATCGACGTGGCGCGCTACGGGCTCATCTATGGTGGAGCACAGAAGAATCTGTCGATGGCTGGCGTCACCTTCGTGATTATCCGTAATGAGTTGGCTGGACATTCAGAACGTCCGCTACCCGCCATGCTCGACTACGCGGTGCACATCAAACACGGCTCTATGTACAACACTCCACCCATGCTCCCCATCTTCACCGCCCTGCAGACGCTGCGCTGGGTGAAACGCCAAGGGGGAGTAGAGGAAATGGGCCGACGGGCAGCAGAGCGCGCAGCTGTGGTATACGACGAAATAGACCGCAACCCGCTCTTCATGGGTACAGCGCTTGCGGCTGACCGTTCGCTGATGAACGCTTGTTTCGTACTGAAGCCTGCCTACAAGCATCTCGAGAGCGCATTTGCCGACTTTGCTTTGTCGCGCGGTATCTACGGCATTCGCGGCCACAGGAGCGTGGGCGGATTCCGAGCTTCAATGTACAATGCCATGCCGCTCGAAGGGGCAAAAGCATTGGTGGAGTGCATGAAGGATTTTGCCCATCTACAGGGTGCAGAGTAAGGGTTTAACCATTCTGCAATCGCTCTACACGAAAGGATTTTCTACATATACATTCACCTTCACCCCCATAACTCATTCCATGGAAGTACTATCACGCACTCATACTGTCCTCGGTCTGCGCATGATGCTCACTATCGTAGTGGCTGCCATCATGCACATACAGTTTGCCTTGGCACAGACCGAATCACAGCAAGCATTGGCCAGATATTCCGCTGGTGAACATCACTACCATAGGGGGCGAGATGCCTACATTCGAGCGTGCCACCACACCCGTGGGGTGTGTGGGCAACACCATTACCAACAACAACTACGTGGCAGGACGTATGGTGATGACCCTCAAAGGGGATACGCTCTACGACTCTAAAGACTACGTGGCTGACCTGTCGGGCATGCGACTAAAGATTCGTGGCAACAGTTCGGGAGCCTTCCTCGACCAAAAGCCCTACAAGCTGAAACTCAGCAAGAAAGCTGACTTACTATGTAGAGGAAAGAAGGCTTACCGCAACAAGAATTGGGCACTCATGAGCTACTACATCTACAACCCCAGTATGCCCAATCATGAGACCAACCTTATACCCCTCTTTGCTCATGCCTTGGCACGCTATGTGGGCATGCCGTGGCAACCCGAGGGCAGGTTTGTCAACGTGGTGATCAATGAGCAATATCGAGGCATTTACCTCCTGCTCGAGACTGTGGATAAGGGCAAGAGCCGCATCAACGTGGCTGAAGATGGATTTATCATCGAAAACGACCCTTGCTGGTGGAACGAAGATGGGAAGTATTTCCGCACCAATCACCAGATGGCTCACTTGGGTTACACCTATAATAAGTACATGCCTGGCGATGGTCTGCGTCAAACAGCTGTAGACAGCGTGAGAGACTACATGAACCGCGTGGAAGACGCTATTTGGAATAAAGAAGACCTATCTGGACTGATCGATTTCTACACATTTACACGCTGGATCATTAGCCACGACCTCTTGGCAGTGGGCGATGCCATCGGAAGCAACACTTACCTCTACTGCGAGAGCCAGGGCGGAGACGCATCTCAGAATAAGCTCAAAATGGGACCGATATGGGACCTTGACTCCTCTTACAACATCCCCTTCAACATTTGGGGATTGAAGCACACCTACTACGCTCCCTACTATCCGCAGACTGAATTTTACTACCCGAAACTCTTTGAAATACCGCAATTCGTAGCAGCCTATAAGGAGGCATACGCGCAAATCCGCCCGCATATTGTGGATCAAATGCAGCATTTCTGCGATAGCATCACGGCCCTCTACTCCCATCCCTTGGCAGAGAGCGCCGAACTCCATCACACCATCTACCCCTACGAGGCACAAAACACCATCCCCGAACAGACTGCCGACTTGATGGATAAATTTCGTCGCCGCATCGCTGCCGTCGACAGTCTTATCGCTGCCGACATGCCCTCCACAGGTATCTCTTCGGCCACCATCAAGCGTCCCCTCCCCCGTACTCGTTTCGACCTCGCTGGTCGCAACGTTTCCACCATTCCATTCGTTCAACTTCCCGCCGGTGTATACATTGAGATCTCTTCCGATGGGACAACACGTAAGGTGATGAAGAGATAAGATTTATAACTATACAAGAAGAATAAATGTCGTGACATAGAACCATTCATTCCATGTCACGACATTCCATCGATTATTGCAGAACTTTCGCGCAAGCTATTCGCATTCTACGCTATGATCGCCATCTTACTTTGCAAGCAGAGCAGATATCTCTTGTTCCGACTTACAAGTCAACCTGGCTATCGACTCCACTGACTGCCCTTGCTGCATCATTGCTTTAACCATAGCTCTTAGCATTTCCTCTTGCTGCTTGAGCTGACCCTCTTGCTGCTTGAGCTGACCCTCTTGCTGCTTGAGCTGACCCTCTTGCTGCTTGAGTTGTCCCTCTTGCTGCTTGAGCTGACCCTCTTGCTGCTTGAGTTGTCCCTCTTGCTGCTTGAGTTGACCCTCTTGCTGCTTGAGTTGACCCTCTTGCTGCTTGAGCTGACCCTCTTGCTGCTTGAGTTGACCCTCTTGCTGCTTGAGTTGACCCTCTTGCTGCTTGAGTTGACCCTCTTGCTGCTTGAGCTGACCCTCTTGCTGCTTGAGCTGACCCTCTTGCTGCTTGAGCTGGTTCTCCTTTTCTTGAAGGGTCTTATCTCTCTGCATAATAGCTGTGTCGCGGTCCTCGATAGCCTTAAAGTATTCGTCCTCTACGTTCATATCTTGACGCATTTCTGAATTGGCTGCAGCCGCAGTGAGCCGATGAATGATATGAAGCATATCATCATCGCCTACGTAGGAGGCCTCATCGATATTTAGCACCTGATTATCGATCGTACTTTTCTTGCTTTGATCGAATATACTAAGTACTTTATCCAACTTATTATTTACCTGACCTCGCAGCAAAGGGATTTGCACGATGATGCTGTTGTGAACAAGGCTTTCCACGAAGGGATCTTTTTCTCCTTCTTTTACTTCCTGTCCGCTATAATCGTATGCCTTATGATCCACGTAGATCACGGGTTCTTTTATATCTCCCACTCTATGACCGAGC
>JBNMGC010000018.1:0-29641 GCA_050873845.1 Alloprevotella sp. | reverse complement strand
TCGGGCGTGATGCTCACGATGGTGATGGCATTCCTCGGAGCGTGTATGGTCATCGCGTTGCTCACGGTGTGCAGCCGCTACATCAGTGGCAACCTCTCGTTGCTCATCGCCGGCGTGATGCTCTCGTTTGCCATATCGGCAGTGATCTCGCTACTCAGTTTCTATGCCACTGCCGATGGCGTGCGTTCGTTCGTCGTATGGGGCATGGGCGACTTCGCGGGCGTTTCACTTCAGCGTATGCCTCTGTTCGCACTATGCGTAGTGGTGCCACTCCTGCTACTGATGCTCTTCGCTCAGCCGCTCAATGCCCTGCTGCTCGGAGCGGACTATGCGCGCAATCTGGGCGTAAACGTGCGCCGCGTTCGCACACAGACGCTACTGCTCGTAGGACTCCTTACGGCAGTAGTCACGGCCATGTGTGGCCCGATATCTTTCATCGGCTTAGCAGTGCCCCACATGGCACGCCTCCTCCGTCGCACTGCCAACCATCGCGTGCTCATACCGCTCACGGCGCTGCTCGGTGCCGACGTGGCACTCCTCTCGCTCATCATCTCCCACCTACCAGGTGAGCGCGGCACGCTCCCACTATCGTCTATCACACCCTTCATCGGTGTGCCCGTAGTGATCTATATATTGCTGCGCCGTAGATGAACTAAACTCATCAACTTATAATCCAAGGACGCCCCCGCGTCCGCTTAAACTCATAAACTCATCAACCAAGGACGCCCCCGCGTCCGCTTAAACTCATAAACTCACATACTCCCCTATGCAAGGTTTTATACATACAGAAGAATCAAAAGCAGAAACCGCTATCTTGGTGGGACTTGTCACCAAGAACCAAAATGAGCGGAAGACCAACGAATACCTTGACGAACTAGAATTCTTAGCAGAAACAGCAGGAGCCGTCACCGTGAAGCGTTTCACGCAGAAGATGGATGGTCCCTCATCGGTCACCTACGTAGGCAAGGGTAAACTCGAAGAAATACGTGCTTATATCGACGCAGAGGAAGAAGCCGAACGCGAGATAGGAATGGTAATATTCGACGATGAACTCTCCGCAAAGCAACTACGCAACATTGAGCACGCCCTAGGCGTGAAAATCCTCGACCGTACAAGCCTTATTCTCGACATTTTCGCCATGCGCGCTCAGACTGCCAATGCGAAGACGCAGGTGGAATTGGCGCAATATCGCTACATGCTCCCCCGTCTGCAGCGACTCTGGACTCACTTGGAACGCCAGGGCGGTGGCTCGGGTTCGGGCGGTGGTAAGGGCTCTGTGGGTCTGCGTGGACCGGGTGAAACGCAGCTTGAGATGGACCGCCGTATCATCCTCAACCGCATGTCGCTCCTGAAGCAGCGCCTTGCCGACATTGATCGTCAGAAGACTACGCAACGCAAGAATCGTGGCAGACTCATCCGTGTGGCACTCGTGGGCTACACCAACGTGGGTAAATCTACGCTCATCAATCTGCTGGCCAAGACGGAAGTGTTCGCTGAGAATAAACTCTTCGCTACGCTCGACACCACCGTGCGCAAGGTCATTATCGACAACCTGCCTTTCCTCTTGGCAGACACCGTGGGCTTCATCCGTAAACTCCCTACCGACCTTGTCGATTCCTTCAAGAGTACGCTCGACGAGGTGCGCGAGGCAGACCTCCTGGTGCATGTAGTAGACGTGTCACACCCCGACTTTATGGAACAAATCGAGGTGGTCAACAATACGCTGCACGACCTCGGCTGTTCTGAGAAGCCCCAACTCCTTGTGTTTAATAAGACGGATGCCTACACTTGGACGGAGAAGGATCCCGACGATCTCACCCCCGCCACGAAAGAGAACGTATCGCTCGATGAGCTGAAGCACACATGGATGGCCAAGATGGGCGACGACTGCATCTTCATATCAGCACGTGAGCGTCAAAACATCGACGAACTCAAGAAACTCTTCTATACGCGCATCAAGCAGCTTCACGTACAGAAGTATCCTTACAACGACTTCCTCTTCGAGCATTACGAGGAGGCGTAATCTTCTAACAACCTTTCCCTCTTCGAACCTTGCGAAGAGATATAAAAACTCTAATTTATCCTGTGATGGATGGCGCCATCGCTCTTGGACTTGTCCGGTGGTGGCGCAATCCTATCTTATTCATCCAATGAAAGCATTAGTAAAGAAGCAATACATCCTTCCGTTCATCCTCATAGCGTCTCTATTCTTCCTGTGGGGCGCAGCCCATTCCATACTTGACGTGCTCAACAAGCACTTTCAGCTCTCTCTGCAAAAGAACCATGCAGAGTCTTCACTCGTGCAGGTGATGTTCTATTTGGGCTACTTCGTGATGGCCATCCCCGCGGGGCTCGTCATCGATCGCAAGGGCTACCGCACGGGCGTGGTAACAGGATTGACACTCTATGGACTCGGTGCATTGATGTTTTGGCCCGGAGTGCAGATTGGCTCCTTCGAGTTCTATTTAGGCTCGCTGTTTGTCATCGCTTGTGGCTTAGTATTTCTCGAAACGGCAGCCAACCCCTACGTGACGGAACTCGGCGACAGAGAGACAGCCGCCTCGCGCTTAAACCTCGCGCAGTCGTTCAACGGTTTGGGCTGCATCTGCGGACCGCTCTTGGGAGGCCTGCTCCTTTTCCCTGGTGATGGACGTGGCAATGAGGCTGGACGCATCGACTTGCCTTACATCGTGATGGGAATCGTGGCGCTCGCTGTAGCGGTGGTGTTCACTCGCATCAAACTTCCCGAGATACCTCATGCTGAGGCTGACGAGGACGAAGTAAGCACCAATCGTCGCGATGTGGTGCGCCGACTCTTCAGCAACCGCTTCTTCGTGTTCGGTCTCTTTGCTTTGCTCAGTTACGAAGTATCGGAGATTTCTATCAATAGCTTCTTTGTCAACTTCGTGACCGACAATGAATGGATGGATCCGCGCGATGCTTCTATTGCCCTTGCCTTCGGTGGTCTTGGCCTTTTCATGTTGGGCCGTGTTGTGGGTAGCATCGTGATGCAACATGTGGGTACGGAAAAGGTTCTGAAGATATGCGCCGTTGGCACCTTCGTGACCACTTTCCTCGTGGTGCTCAATGCTGGATTTCTTTCCTTGGTAGCCTTGGTGCTCATCTATGTGTTCGAGAGCATCATGTTTCCCACTATCTTCGCCTTGTCGCTTCAGGGGCTTGGTGGACTGACGAAGCGTGCATCGTCGTTCTTGATGATGACGCCTGTGGGCGGTGCTATCGGTCCGTTGCTCATGGGGCTTGTGGCAGATGCTTCAAGCATTTCAGCCTCTTTCATCGTACCCCTCGTAGGCTTCGCCAATGTGGTTGCCTTCGCATTCTCTTCCTCAAATAGAAACGACTAATATCTTGTGGATAGCAAGTAGCTGTAAGCACACTTAATACGCGGCTTTCGCGCAGACCATAAAAGCGGGAGGCAAACACTCATCAAGGGTGTTTGCCTCCCGCTTAAGCGATATAGAGAGGTCGGTAATGTGCGAATAAATGGGGCGTCTATTCGGGCACAACGTTGGTGGTGCCGCCCGTCTTGGTATAAGTGCCGTCGCACGAGATGCCTTTGGCTTTGGCGCCAGTCACGTCCATGTGGATAGTGCCGCCTGCCAGGGTGTAGTTGCCAGTCACCTTGATGCCGCGGCACTTGCTGCTATCGGCGAGTCCCGTGGTGGGGTCGGTGAACTTGTAGGTGGTGCCCGAAACGGTCATATCGATGCTTGTAGTAGCTCCCTCAGCTTGAGTGATGAGCAGATCGCCGCCTACGCTGATGCCCTTCGAACCATTGCCCGAAACGTTGGCTTGGATGGTGCCTCCGTTGATGGTAGTGTTCTTCTCACTCTTGATACCCTTCACGTCGTTGGCCGATACGGCAAGCGAGATGTTGCCTCCGTTGATGATAACTTCGCCGTTGTGCTCGTCGGCAGCGTCTTTCGTGGCACTTACGTCGATGCAGTCGCCAGCAGTGCCGCTGATGTTGAGGCTACCACTATTCATCTGCAGGTATTGATCGATGTGCATACCGTCGTTGGCGGCATGGTTGATGGTGATACCTTGTCCTTCGTCCATTTGGATGAGCGTATATTCATCCGAGGCGTAGGCATGCTTAGCGTTACCCGTGAGCGTGAGGCTTGCATTACCCGAGAACTCTGCATGGCCGTTGATGAAGAAGCAAGCCTTGCCAGGGTTGGCAGCGCCATCTGCGAGCGTGCTTGCGCCATCGGTGAGCTTCACCTTGATACGCTTACCATTGTCAATGCAGATGGCTGCGCTGTCGGGGTTGGTCAGGTTGAGCGCGCTGAGCTTGATGGTAGACTTGAAGTGGCCATCCATATAGAACGAACCATTGCTTGACGTGCCGCTGAGGGCATAAGTATACTCTTCGCTCACATCGCGATCGGCCACTACGCTCACGTGATCGCCCTTGAGCGATATTGCCACGTGTGGAGCCATGTCGGCCGATACGGTCACCCAGGTATTGCCTTGGGCATATGCCACGCTGAGGGTGTTGGCCTTGACTGTGGTGCGGTCGAAAGTGATAGAGTCGATTTCGGCGGGGGTGAATAGGTTGCCCATCACGCTGAGTTGACCTTCTGAGGTGAAAGTCATGTCGGCAGCCGTAGCGGCGGGCACTGCGGTGATGACGTGGCCACGATAGACCTTCATGGTCTGTGCGCTGACTGCTGTGCAGAGCAGTGATGCGGCAAGTAAGGAGTAGATCTTCTTCATCGTGCAATCACTTTAAGCGTTTTGCCAGCTATTTTCACCAGATAGGTGCCGGGCTGCAAGCCTGCGGTGGGCATCTGTCGGCCGTCGAGGCTATATACTTGAGCGGGCTGCGTAGCACGGAGCGTACCGTTGACGATCGACACTTGAGGAGCATCGGCTGCAGTAGCCTGTGAGATGCCTGTGGCTTCTGCAGCGAAAAACATGCTCTGCATTTCGCTGATAGGGGCACTAAATGACTGGGTGCCATTGGTGGCAACCAACTGTCCGTCGGCAAAGGTGATCTTCAGATGATCAATGCCGAGAGAAGTTTCGGAGCCGCCGGCTTTCTTGAGTGTGAGAAAGTCGTAGCTCTGGGCTTGCATGGTGCATGCGCTTGCTGCAAGCATGAGGAGTGATACGAGTGCTTTCATGAGAGTACCTTATATAAGATGTGTAAATTTCTCAGAACTTAAATTTGTAGCCTATGCTTAGGATGTGAGAGTCGGAAGTGTCGTCGTCGTCAGTTCCGTTGTTGTAGACGTAGGCAAAGTCGAGCCGATGCTGCTTGCTAACCTTCCATTCCGTGCCAATGGTGAGGCGCTGCTTGTCGAGGTGCATCTGCTCTGTGAGCGAATTGCTAAACTCGTAGGTGACGTAGGGCGACCAGTCGCAGTGCTTCCATGAGAGTTCCAGTCCGAAGCGTGAGCGTAGGTAGTGGCGGTCTTTGGCCTTCTTGGTGTCGGTCTCCGAGGTGCGACTTGCGAAGTGTTGGCCCGCATAGGCATAAGCTTCAGTGAGGTCGGAGCCATTGCCCATGGGAGTGCGATATTTATACTGCGTAATGTCAGTGCTCACGAAGTGGGTATACTGATAGCGCTCGCGAGCAGATAGCGTGATGCGCGTATGTCCTGCGTGAATGGGCAGTGAGCCTGTCACGTCGAACGTTGCCCGATGCTTGCTTCGCCAGAAAGCTTCGTCCACGTTGTAGCCTCGCAGGGAGCCATCGGCCTTGTATTTGGCATCAGCCTCTTCGAGGTTGTAGTCGCGTATGAAGTTGTAGCCCGCGCTCAGTCCGAGGTAGCGCAGCGGGCGATAGTTCAGTCCCACGTCGAAACCATAGCGTGTGAGGTCGCGAAGTTTGTTTTCGGCTCGGAGGTCAACTCCAGCATCTACGGAAAACTGCTTGTTGAGGCTCTTTTGTACGGCCAGACTTGTCCACAGTCCGTAATCGTCGGCCAGGGAAGGTAGCGCGCAGATGGCAGCAAGGCTGAGGATGATAGCTTTTTTCATGACGAGGAGGGGTAAGGAGGTTATTCAGTTTCGCGGGGAATCTTGGTCATGTGATCCACGCTCTTGATGCGATGGTCGGGGTCTATGTAGAACACGCGGAGCATAGTCATGTCCGTCAGAAAGTCTACGGCTCCCACTTCCACGCGGGTAATCTTCAGTCCGAGGCGCTCTTCGAGGTCGGCTTTGAGATCGTCGTATCGCTCGGGCTTGATGAGGTCGATGTTGTCGTATTTCACATATTTGCATCCCTCGTAGTTGGTGTTGAGGAAGTTCTCGCACAACCACACGCACACTACGAAGATAGCGTTGATGCTCAGTTGCTCCAAAAGGTTGAGCGAACCTCCACACTTACCATTGATCACGCTCAGCGCCACGAGGAAGAAGAGGTAGGTCATTTCGCGGATGGGGACTTGCTCCGTGCGATAACGTATGATACCGAATATGGCGAATAGACCCAGTGCAGCACCGATGCCCATGTCGTGATTGTCGCGCAGGAGCAGGGCAATGAGCATATAGATGCTCACGCTCAGGAGGATGAACGTGAAGTAGTAGTCGCGGCGGCGTCCTTTGGGATAGTAGAAGAAATGCACTACGGCCCAGGTGACGAGAGTATTGACTACGAGACTAAGAATGGTGCTGCCCAGTGCAGCCGAGAATGAGAAAGAGAGTAGATCTTGGAGCATGGAGAGTAGAAAAGTTTTTTATGAGAACGGCTTTGTCTCGGTCGCTTTAGCAAAGTCTCATAGCGTTGGAGGCGGGGAAACCGTTGCAAGTAAGGATATTTGTAGATGTATATTCGGGGGGGGAAATGAGAAAACAAGTGTGCGGCTGAGCACTCTCGGCATCAACTTACGGCATGAACTTGCTGAATTTTACGAATCTTGATGAGGCGCTTCTTGAATCGATTGATGTGCAGTCCGTGGTCGGTCACGGAAGCGCCGATGCAATACTTGCTAAATCCGGCGGGCTTAATGCGAAGTTTGCGTAGCAAGGGCAGGATGGGCGAGGGGCAACGGCCGTCTCGCTTAAGCTCTATTACTACGATGTTTTCCATAGTGGAGCGTTCGTCCGTCTGGTAATTGTAGAAACGAATGTCGAAGTCGATGGTGAGTCGCTCCGTCTTGTCGAAATTGACCAAGGTGATGCGGCTAAACTGATTGCCCACGGCGGGAGCGATCTGGCTGAGCCATAGGCCCGTCTGCTCGTGGAGGAAGTCTGTGCCCGCCCCCTTGCGCACCACGTCGTCGAGCGAGGGCACTTGAATGCGTGTCTTGCGCGTGGTGCCATGATTGTCTTTCTTCTTGATTTCGAGGAAGGTCAAGTCAGAGTTCACGTAAGTGCGCACCCTTACCTTTTGTCTGGGCTTGCGCCCCGTCTCGTGCTGCCGAAACATGGCATGCGTCTGCGGGTCGTCAAGGTAGGTTGTGGCATAGGGGCTCACCCTCTGTCCGCCAATCTCTTGAGCATAATAGCTACCGCGCACAAGGGTGAGCAGTTGCTTGAGCGTGTCCACATTGGTGAGATATTTTTGGTCGGTACGATTCATGAGCCTAATAGCCGACATCTCCTTTAGCGTGATGGGCGGAAGCTCACGTGCCAAGCGTTCGATGCTTTCTGTTAAGTCGTTCATGGCGGTGGTGTTGTTCATATGTGTGCAAGCTAATGCTTCACGCAGCAAAGGTAATGTAATGTTTTAAGTAATCCAAATGCTTTTGTAACATTTTTGTAAAGTATGGGGCGCGAAAAGTCAGCTTTTTGGTTCATCCAGCGATCATAGAGGGCAGTTCGCCCCGTAATTTGTACGATTGGTAGATTTTAGTAATCAGTACGTTTCATAGGGCTTGTGGTAAGATTTTTCCCCTTTTGCTTTGCAATCTACCTTGTGTGTGCTACCTTTGCATATGTATTATTAGCAGTTAAATCCTTCTATAGAGCTTGGAACGAGCCGAGTGCATATACGAAAGAATCCATGAAAATCATACTCAATCCGAAATATGAAGCCCTGCGTGACTATATGGTGCACCTCGACGATCACTTCGAACGCGAGGGGCACGAACTGCATGCTGGGCGCAACGTGATACGTACGCTCACCACCCATGGCCTTACGCTCTGCGTGAAGCGCTATGCTGAGCCTACCTTCCGCCGTCGGCTGCAACAGATGTTTTATAAGAAGTCGAAGGGTAAGCTTGCCTATCTCAGTCCGTTGCTGCTGCGTGAGCGTGGTTTTGAAAGTCCCGAGTCGGTAGCCTTCGTGAGCTATCGTCGAGGATTGCTTCATCGTGCCACCTACTTTGTAAGTCTGCTGTCAGACTATCGTTACAACATGCAGACCCTCCTCAGTCAGCCGCTCGACGAGCAGCGTCGCGTGATCGAAAGTTTTGCTCGCTTTGCAGCCCATCTGCACGAGGATGGCTTTCTTCATCGCGACTTTTCGTCCACCAATATCCTCTACGACTGCATTGATGGCCGTTATCACTTCTCTCTGGTCGATACCAATAGTATGAAGTGTGGCACGGCGGTAAGCATCGAAGCCGGCTGTCGCAACCTCGCGCAGCTCACGGGCGATGATGCTTTCTTTGCCCTTCTTGCAGAGTGTTATGCCGCTGAGCGCAAGGCCGACCCTGTGAAGTGTACTCGGCTCATTAATGAGGCAAGGGTGCGGAAACAGCATACTATATTTAAGTAATAAGTAAAAAGTAATAAGTAATACATTCTGGCTGATTTAGGTAATGAGTAATACGTTCTTGCTTTTACCAAGTAATAAGTTATACAATCTGATCGATTAAAGGTGAGCATGCATTAGCGAGTCGTCATCTCTCTCACACATCCCTCTTAACTTTCAACTTATAAACTTCTCAACTATAAATATTTCTTAGTTATGAAAAAAGCATTGATCTTCCTCCTCGTGATGTGCGCCTCAGTGGTGGCACATGCACAGAAGTTTGCACTCGTCGACATGGAGTATATCCTCAGCAATATTCCCGCCTATGAGCGTGCCAACGAGCAGTTGAGCCAGACGTCAAAGTCATGGCAAGCCGAAGTGGAAGCCCTCAATCAGAAGGCGCAGACGCTTTATAAGAACTATCAGAACGAAAGTGTATTCCTCAGCGAAGCGCAGAAGAAAGAACGCGAAAAGGCCATCGTCGATAAGGAAAAGGAAGCCGCAGACCTCAAGAAGAAGTACTTCGGCCCAGAGGGCGAGCTCTATAAGAAGCGTCAGAGCCTTATCGAGCCTATACAAGACGAGATATACAATGCTGTGAAATCTATTGCCACAGCCAAAGGTTTCCAGCTCATCCTTGATCGTGCCTCCGACAATGGCATAATCTTCGCCTCGCCCTCGATCGATATCAGCAACGAGGTGCTCTCTAAATTGGGGTATGGTAAATAAACTATAGTTTTGGGGGCAGCGTTTTCTCGCGTTATCATTATGAATCAAGAAGTGAACCCATAGGAAGTGGGGGCGAAGCGTCTCGCTTCGGCACGTTGGCGAGGGCTCGATGCCGAGGCAACGTAAGAGAGAAAAAAACATCTCTCCTTTGACGTGCTTCGGCATCGAGCCTCGCACGCCAAGCCGAAGCGAGACGCTTCGCCCCCACTGCCTATGGAATAGCTGCTCGAATAGCTGCTGAAGCCGACGCGAGACGCGTCGCCCACGGAGCTGATAAGTTTACTTTAATCAGTCACACCCTCTGCTCTCTATCCGTCAATAATCTTCTCTTTATATATATGCGTAAATCCTATATTCCCATCCTCAGCCTCTTGCCCCTATGGGCTGCGGCACAGACAGGGGATAAACCCAATATCATAGTGCTCGTGGCCGACGACCTGGGCTACGGCGACCTCTCATGTTATGGTGCCCATCGCGTGCAGACACCCACTATCGACAGCCTTGCTACTCATGGCGTACGTCTCACCAATATGCACGCCTGTGCGTCTACCTCCACACCCTCACGCTATGGCCTGCTCACGGGCGAATACCCCTTCCGCCGTCCGGGCACTGATGTAGCAGCGGGCAATGCATCTATGATTATCCGCCCCGAACAGACCACCGTGGCCGACCTCATGCATCGCGCAGGCTATGCCACAGCAGCCATCGGTAAGTGGCACTTAGGACTCGGAAGTCGTACTGCTCAGCAAGACTGGAATGGCACCATCGATCAGACCCCGCGCGACCTCGGATTTGACTACCACTACATCATGGCAGCCACCGCAGATCGTGTGCCCTGCGTATATATAGAAAATGGGCGCGTGGCTGACTACGACCCATCTGCTCCCATCAGCGTGAGCTATCGCCAAAACTTCGATGGAGAACCTACGGGGCGTTCCAATCCCGAACTCTTGACCAAACTGCAGCCCAGTCATGGCCACGACATGAGCATCGTCAATGGTATATCGCGCATAGGCTATATGAAGGGAGGCGGTCGTGCACTTTGGCGTGATGAAGACATAGCCGACAGCATCATGAGTCATGCCATCGGTTTCATCGATTCCCATCGTTCCGCGCCCTTCTTCATGTATCTCTGTACCAACGATGTGCACGTGCCTCGAATGCCCAACGAGCGTTTCCGTGGCAAGAGTCCCATGGGACTTCGTGGCGAGGCCATCCTGCAGTTCGACTGGAGCGTGCGTCAACTCGTCGATGCTTTGCGCAGCCGTGGGCTCGACCGCAACACGCTGCTCATCATCACGAGCGACAACGGCCCCGTGCTCGACGATGGCTACCGCGATCAGGCGGAGGAACTCTGTGGCGACCATAAGCCTGGAGGTCCTTTCCGAGGTGGTAAATATAGTGCTTTCGAGGCAGGATCGGCCGTGCCGTTCATTGTCTATTGGCCCGAGGGAGCAACCCAGGGGGTGAGCACGGATGCGCTCGCTTCGCTCATCGATGTGCCCGCTTCTCTCTCGGCCCTTGTGGGCACGAAGCCTTTGGACAACGAAGCCCCCGATAGTCAAGACCAACTCAGCGTGTGGCTCGGGCAGAGCCGTCAGCCACGCGAATATGCTGTGAGCATGGCGGCCAATCGTAGCCTGACGCTCCGCACGCAGCATTATAAGTACATCTCGCCCTCCGATGGCGGCCCCATGATTACGTGGGGACCTAAGATCGAGACGGGCTATCGCAACACGCCACAGCTATTCGACCTTACCCACTCGGGCTACGAATCAACCGACATCTCAGCGCAGAAACCCAAGGTGCTGCAGCGCCTTCAGCGTCTGCTAGGCGTGGTCAGAGGGGGAAGATAATAATAAATAAAGTATTAAGTATAAAGTATTAAGTATTACGCGTTGGCAGAATTCAGCCAGTTTTGTGGGCGACGCGTCCCGCGTCGGCATCCATGATTGGGCAAGAAAACAATTCAGCATCTACCGGGGGCGACGCGTCCCGCGTCGGCGGCAAGAGGTCTTGATAATGAGGAATAATTACAATCTCTTTCTCCCTCATGCCGACGCGAGGACGCGTCGCCCCCAGTAGGTTCTGAAAGGCTCTCGGATCATGGATGAGCCGACGCGGGACGCGTCGCCCACAGAACTATCTCATATGCTCCAGATGCCTCTTTCGCTTGAGTAAAAATCGCTCACCATTCGTCTATTTTGATTCGCCTTCTCATGGCATTCAAAATAATCTAATGGTGAGCGATTTTCTTTCCTCGTTGATAATCAATGCGTTGCGTTTGTTCTTCAGAACAATCCCTTCTAAAAATGTCTCTTTCCCGCCTTAAAAAGGCCCAATTCCCCGCCTTGCAGTTACGATTTTATGCCCAAAGAGAAATAAATTCCTGCCTATACAGATTTTTCTGCATGGGCGGGAAATTAATTTTGAGCGGTGGATTTGCGAAAAGAACGCCATGCAAGGCTCGTTTTGCTTCCTAGATTGAAAAATCTGAATGTCAAGATATTTTACTTGTTTTGTAGGGGGAAGGTTAGGCGGCGGCTCGGAAGTGCAAAGAAAAAACAAGTTTTCCCTTTGCACTTCTCTCGCCTTGCACTAACTTTGCACCTAAATACCATAACTGCTGCTCTAAGGCACAGTGAATGTAAGAATAGTAAACAGCTAAATGGCACTCATGACTGAGAATAAAACGAACAAGAATAATCCTAATGAAGAGAGCATGGTCGTAGACGGACGCAAGCTCTCTATCGAAGAATACCTCGATCAGGACGAAAAGAAAGACCTCCTCAGACTGCTCACCGCAGGATCGGTGGACGATGGTAAATCTACCCTCATCGGACGTCTGCTCTTCGACTCTAAAAAGCTCTATGAAGACCAACTTTCGGCTCTCGAACGCGACTCTAAACGCGTGGGTAATGCCGGTGCAGGACAAATAGACTATGCACTGCTCTGCGACGGACTCAAGGCCGAACGCGAACAGGGTATCACCATCGACGTGGCCTACCGATATTTCTCTACTAACAAGCGTAAGTTTATCATCGCCGACTGCCCGGGGCACGAGCAGTATACGCGCAACATGATTACGGGTGGATCGACCGCCAACTTGGCTATCATCCTCGTCGATGCTCGTACGGGTGTGATCACACAGACCCGCCGCCACACATTCCTCTGCTCGCTGCTTGGTATCAAGCACTTGGTGCTCGCAGTCAACAAGATGGACCTCGTAGACTTCGATGAGAAGGTGTTCCGCAAGATCGTGAGCGACTTCGAGGAGTTTATCCACACATTCGATATTCCCGACGTGCGCTGCATACCTCTCTCTGCTCTCGAGGGCGACAATGTGGTGACTCGCAGCGAGCGCACCCCGTGGTATGACGGACCGGCATTGCTCGAATTCTTGGAGACCGTCCACTTGGGCAACGACCACAATCTCAAGGACTTCCGCTACCCCGTGCAGTACGTGCTCCGTCCCGACCTCGACTTCCGTGGTTTCAGCGGAAAGATTGCTAGCGGCGTGGTGCGCAAGGGCGACGAGGTGATGGCTCTTCCCTCAGGAAAACGCAGCCATGTGAAGCGCATCGTGACCTACGATGGCGACCTCGACTATGCCTTCCCTCCTCAGTGCGTAACGCTGCAGCTCGAGGATGAGATAGATATCTCGCGTGGCGAGATGATTGTTCACCCCGACAATGTGCCCAACGTGGGACGCCATTTCCGTGCCACCCTCGTATGGATGGACGAGCAGCCCATGGACGTGAACAAATCGTTCTATCTGAAGCAGACCACCAACACTACACGCTGCCGCATCGACCACTTCGACTATAAGATCGACGTCAACACACTGGAGAAGAGCGACGTAGACCACTTGGAACTCAACGAAATAGGTCAAGCCGTGATCGTGACTTCTAAGGAACTCTTCTTCGACGCTTATAAGGACAATAAGCCTACGGGTGCATTTATCCTGATCGACCCGATCACCAACAATACCTCGTGTGTGGGTATGATCGTAGGCCCCGTGGCTGAAGAACAGCTCCACTCCGACGATGCGCTGCCCGTGCTCGACTTGCCCAAACTGGGTATCGCCCCCGAACACTACGACGCTATTGAAAAGGCCGTGAAAGACCTCAGCCGTCAAGGCATCGAGGTGAAGGTAAAAAAATAGTAAATAAAGCGAAACACCTAAATAGCAATTAGCATATCAGCAAAATAGCACAAGCACATCATGAAAGCCCTAAAAGAACGTATCCTGCGCGACGGTAAATGCTTCGAAGGAGGCATACTGAAAGTAGACAACTTTATTAACCACCAGATGGACCCCATCCTTATGAAGTCCATGGCCGTGGAGTTTGTGCGCCGATTTGCAAGCACAGACATCAACAAAATCATCACCGTCGAAGCCAGCGGTATCGCTCCTGCCATCATGGTGGGCTATCTGCTCGAACTCCCCGTGGTGTTCGCTAAGAAAAAGACGCCCAGCACCATGGAACGCATGCTTGCCACGAAGGTGTTCTCCTTCACCAAGCAGCGCTCTTACGATGTCTGCGTGAGCAGCGACTATCTCTGCCCAGGCGACAAGGTGCTCTTCATCGACGACTTTCTGGCCAACGGCAATGCTGCCAAGGGAATCATCGACCTGGTGAACCAAGCCGGCGCAGAACTCGTGGGTATGGGCTTCCTCATCGAGAAAGCTTTCCAGCACGGCGGCGATGAACTCCGCGGCATGGGCATCCACGTGGAATCGCTCGCTATCATAGAAAGTCTCGACAACTGCGAAATCAAGATCAAGGAAGATGGCTACGACAGATAATCTATCAACTGCCGCTCAGGCCACCTCAGAACCCGCCAAGACGGGACTCATCTATGGACTAAACGACCGTCCGCCCCTGCGCGAAACGCTCTTTGCCGCTGCGCAACACTTGCTTGCCATCTTCGTGGCTATAGTCACACCACCGCTCATCATCGCGAGCGCACTCAAACTCGACACAGAGACCACAAGTTTCCTCGTGTCGATGTCGCTCATGGTGTCGGGAGTAGCCACTTTCATCCAGTGCCGCCGACTCGGAGGCATCGGTTGCGGACTGCTTTGCATCCAGGGCACGAGTTTCTCGTTTATTGGCCCCATCATCTCCGCGGGCTTCGATGGCGGACTTGCTACTATCTTCGGAGCCACTGTGGCTGGATCGTTCGTCGAAATGTTTGTGAGCCGCATTCTGAAGTATGCGCGTCGCGTCATCACCCCTCTGGTGAGCGGTATCGTGGTGACACTCATCGGCATGTCGCTCATCAAGGTGGGCATCACCGCTTGCGGAGGAGGCGAGGCAACCAAGGCTGCGGGCACATTTGGCTCGTTTGAGAATGTGGGCATAGCAGCTCTCGTGCTGGTGCTCATCGTCTTCTTCAATCGCAGCAACAATCGCTACTTGCGCATGGGCTCCATCGTGATAGGACTCGTGGTGGGCTATGCCTTGGCTTGGGCGCTCGGCATGGTCGACTTCGGCTCGGTGCAGAGCTATGGCGGCATCAACTATCCCAACCCCTTCAAGTACGGACTCAAGTTCAACGTGTCTTCCATCATTGGCCTCGGATTGGTCTACCTTATTACTTCCATCGAAGCCTATGGCGACATCACTGCCAACTCGCTCATCTCAGGCGAACCCGTTGAGGGTGAGACCTTTATGAAGCGAGCAGAGGGTGGCATCCTGGCCGATGGCTTCAACTCCATGCTTGCCGGTCTGCTCTTCTCATCCTTCCCCAACAGCATCTTTGCCCAAAACAATGGCATGATACAGCTCACGGGGGTAGCAAGCCGCTATGTGGGCTACTTCATCGCTGCCATGCTCGTGGTGCTCGGTATCTTCCCCGCCGTGGGCATCGTGTTCTCGCTCATGCCTTCGCCTGTGTTGGGCGGAGCCACGCTGCTCATGTTTGGCACGGTAGCCGCAGCAGGCATACGCATCATTGCTTCGCAGACCATCAACCGTAAGGCCACACTCGTTATGGCCATCAGTTTCTCGCTCGGACTGAGTGTGGAACTCGTGCCCGAGATTCTCGGTCAGCTGCCCGATACCCTGCGCAGCATCTTCTCATCAGGCATCACCACGGGTGGCTTGGCAGCTATCATCTCCAACCTCGTCATCCGTATTAAGGAATAACGACCCTCTTTGCTTCAAGCAGGAGGCAATAATGTATTTCGCTATATGAATCGATTGCTACGAGCGGCGGTGCAGATAGCCCTCGGCTTGGCTCTCATGCTCATGACAGCGAGCTGTAGTGAAAAGGCTACCGACCGCTATGCCCACGTTAGGGCTTTCTTGCAGTTTCGCCCCGTATCGGCGAGTGCGCCTTTGCTCTCGGCCGTTACCAATCCGGGTATGTTCTGCACCATCCGCATTGGGGCCACGCATTTTCTCTTCACAGGTCCCACGGGCACTTCGAGCTCATGGCCCATCACCGATGTGGTGCGCAACTATGGTCAGCCCGAATGCGTGGCAGGATTCGTAGTGGGCATAGCCTCTACCCCCGACATGAACGGGCAGATGCCGCTCCTTGCTTACGATCTGGCTTGCCCCAACTGCTATGCGGGCGATGCCATGATCACGAAAGAACTCACCTTAAGCGGTGAACGGCTCACGTGCAGCCGTTGTCATCGCGTATACGACCTCCAATCCGATGGCATCGTGGTGAGTGGCGATCCTGGGCAGCCCCTCTTGCGCTATCGTAGCGTAGTATACAATCAGTCCAACGATCTGCTCGTGATCATGAACTAATCGGGCGGAAATGAATGCTCTGATATGCAAGGTACACCTCTCATAAGAATGTAATACTTAATACTTCATACCTTCGAAGGGAGTATGTAATACTTAATACTTTCGAAGAGAGTGTAATACTTAATACTTCATACTTCATACTTATAATGATAGACCTCTTTATTATCATAGTAGCTCTGTGGGCACTCTTCAGCGGATGGCGTGCAGGCGTCATCAACGAGTTGATGTCGACCTTTGGTATGCTCGTGGGCTTGCTCATAGCAGCCACTTGCTATCGATACGGCCACGACTTCTTGGCTGTGAATGGCTCGGAGACCAACATGGTGACCAGCATCATAGCCTTCCTGCTCCTGTGGATCATCGTGCCCATCGCTTTAGGCTTTGTGGCCAATGTGCTCACACGTTCGCTCAAGACCTTCCGCTTGGGTATGCCCAACTCCATACTCGGCGCGGTGGTATGCTTGCTGAAATACCTGGTCATATTGAGCTGCGTGTTCAACGTAATGCAAGAACTTGGCATCATGAACCAAGAGAAGGTGGCCACGTCGAAACTCTACACTCCCGTCTCTAGCGCACTCGGCATGTTCTTCTCCGACGAAGAAGGCGCTGCCACGGGTAGCAACGGCGCAGCAACACCTGCTGATTCTGCCTCCGTGCAGAAGTCGGACACCATCTGGGTAGACATGACCAACCACAAGGCTGATACTAAGACGAAATAAGGACTATACCTATATAATATACGTATGGCTAACGAAAACGAACTGGTAAAGGAAATTACCGACAAGAAATATGAATACGGGTTTACCACCGACGTACACACAGAGATCATTGAGCGTGGACTCAACGAAGACGTGGTGCGACTCATCTCACAGAAGAAGGGCGAACCCGAATGGCTTCTCGACTTCCGATTGAAAGCATTCCGCTACTGGCAAACTCTCGAGCAACCCGATTGGGGACACGTGTGCTTGCCCCAAATAGATTACCAAGCCATCTCCTACTATGCTGACCCTACGAAGAGGCAAAAGGAGGAGGGGCAGAAGGAAATCGATCCCGAACTGATGAAGACGTTCGACAAGCTGGGCATTCCCCTCGAAGAACGCATGCAGTTGGCAGGTGTGGCTGTAGATGCCGTAATGGACTCCGTCAGCGTGAAAACCACCTTCAAGGATAAACTGCAAGAGAAGGGCATCATCTTCTGCTCTATCTCGGAAGCCGTACGCGAGAATCCTGAGTTGGTGCGCAAGTACCTTGGTTCCGTGGTGCCCTATCGCGACAACTATTTTGCAGCGCTCAATAGTGCCGTGTTCTCCGACGGCTCGTTCGTCTACATCCCCCGCGGCGTGCGCTGCCCCATGGAGCTATCCACGTATTTCCGCATCAATGCTCGCAACACGGGGCAGTTTGAGCGTACGCTCATCGTCTGCGACGATGGCGGCTACGTGAGCTACCTCGAAGGTTGCACCGCCCCGATGCGCGATGAAAACCAGCTGCACGCGGCCATCGTAGAAATCGTAGTCAACGAAGACGCGGAAGTAAAGTATTCTACCGTGCAAAACTGGTATCCTGGCGATAAGAACGGCCGTGGCGGCGTATACAACCTCGTGACAAAGCGAGGCCAACTGCGCGGCGCTAACTCCAAGCTCTCATGGACGCAGGTAGAGACCGGCTCCGCCATCACGTGGAAGTACCCCTCATGCGTACTCATGGGCGACAATTCACAAGCAGAGTTCTACTCCGTGGCAGTGACCAATAATCATCAAGAAGCCGATACCGGCACCAAGATGATTCACATTGGGCGTAACACCCGTAGCACCATCATCTCCAAAGGTATCTCGGCAGGCAAGAGCCAAAACTCCTACCGCGGACTCGTCAAGGTAGGCTCAAAGGCCGCAGGTGCACGCAACTACTCATCGTGCGACTCCCTGCTGCTCGGCTCAGAATGCGGAGCACACACCTTCCCCTACATCGATGTGGCCAACCCCGACTCTACCGTGGAACACGAAGCTACCACGTCGAAGATCTCTGAAGACCAACTCCTCTATTGCAACCAACGAGGCATACCCACCGAAGACGCCGTGTCGCTCATCGTGGGCGGCTACGCCAAGGAAGTCATCAACAAGCTCCCTATGGAGTTTGCCGTAGAAGCTACGAAACTCCTCAGCGTATCGCTCGAGGGAAGCGTAGGATAAGAGGCGTATGGGGCGCACATAAAGCATATGAAAGACTTGCCGTAGGTGCGTGTCCTGTCTCGATTAAAGCATACAACTATCCTTATACTATAGACAAAGTCATGATTACGATAAGCAACAACGAACTGCGCGTAGTGGTGAGCACCCTGGGCGCGGAGGTACAAAATATTACGGATGTTGCCACAGGCAGAGAATATCTGTGGCAAGGTGATGAGCGTTGGTGGCACGGCCGTTCACCCATCCTATTTCCCATCGTGGGCGGACTCTGGAATGGCACTTGCCGCATCGCTGGTCAAGAAATCTCCATCCCTAAGCACGGCATTGTGCGTCGCGCCGAGTGGACAGTGGCTGAGGCGGGAGAAGACTTTGTAAGCCTGCAGATATATAGCACGGTAGGCTCGTTCGCCACTTTCCCCTTCGCCTTCCGCTTGCAAGTGACCTACCGCTTGGAGGGGCGCAAATTGAGCGCCACGTTCCACGTAGACAATCTCAGCGCTTGCGACCTATGGTTCCAGCTTGGAGGCCACCCCGCCATTGCTCTGCCCGATTGGAGCGAAGCAAATAGCGTAGATGGCTATCTGAAGTTTGAGGGCAATGCTGAGCATGTGCTTCGCGCAGGCGAACAAGGTTGCTTAGAGCCCGATACCTTCCCCGTTCCCGCCGAAGCCGATGGCCTCGTGCCCCTCTCGGTCGAAACCTTCAGCCACGAAGCGCTCATCTTCGACGAGCACCAAGTAAGCGCTGTCAGCGTGCTCAATCGTGAAAAGCAGCCCGTAGCCCGTGTGGAGAGTTCTGCTCCCGTATGGCTCTTCTGGAGCCCGCAGGGAGTGCATACGCCCTTCATCTGCTGCGAACCTTGGTATGGACTTTGCGACCATCAGGGCTTTACGGGTCCCGTAGAGGAGCGCCCTTACATCCAGTGTGCCCATGAAGGCGAAAGCTGGGAGGGCTACTACTCTGTAGAGGTATACTAAGGAATTTTGTGGTTCATAGCTACGAATCCTTGTGAAATACCTCTAAGATGTTTGTGAATTACCGCTAAGTTTCTTGCGAACTACCGCTAAGTTTCTTGCGAACTACCGCTAATATAAATTAATAGAAAGCAGAGACGCACCTGCATGAGCCATGCAGGTGCGTCTCTATATACCTAAAAAATAAAGAAATGGAAGCAAACAAAAAGCGTGAGCGAGAGATATTCCGCGTCACGCTATGGGGCAGCTTCGTCAATTTCCTGCTCCTCGTGTTCAAATTTGTAGCTGGTATATTCGGAGGCAGCTCGGCCATGATAGCCGATGCCGTACACTCTCTTTCCGACTTTATTACCGACGTTGTTGTCATCCTCTTCGTGCGCATTTCTTCTAAGCCATGCGATACGGATCACGACTTCGGCCATGGTAAATACGAGACCCTTGCCTCGTCGCTTATCGGGCTTATGCTCTGCGTGGTGGGCATTGGCATACTTTGGTCGAGCGGGTCGAAGATTGTCAGCGTCTGCATGGGGCACACCTTGGAGCAGCCTGGCATGGTAGCGCTCATCGCAGCCCTTGTGTCAATCTTTGCCAAAGAGTTGATCTATCAATGGACAGCCCGCGTTGGTCGTAAGGTAGACTCTCCAGCTGTCATAGCCAATGCATGGCATCATCGCAGCGATGCACTCTCGAGCATCGGCACGGCGGTAGGTATCGGCGGCGCTATCCTCTTGGGCCCCAATTGGCGTGTGCTCGATCCTATAGCAGCCGTGGTAGTGAGTGTGTTTATCATCCGTGTATCGATGCAACTCTTCATTCCCAGCATACAGGAACTCCTCGAGAAGTCTCTTCCCGAAGACGAGGAGCGCTTCATCATGGACAGCATACTTTCCGAGCCAGGTGTGTCGGAACCTCACAAACTGCGCACTCGCCGCATTGGTAATAATCGAGCTATCGATGTTCACTTTCGTATGGATGGAAATACGCCCTTGCGCATAGCTCACAATGCCACGCGTAATATAGAGAATCGTCTCCGCCAACGCTTTGGCACGCAGACCATTATTACTACGCATGTGGAGCCGACGGAGAAATAAAGAATAATTGAAGTAATAAGTAAAAAGTAATAAGTAATACGTTCTGGGAGGAAGATTTTCAAGTACTATCCAACCAGAACGTATTACTTATTACTTTTTACTTATTACTTAAAACGACAATTAGTACCACTCCCCATCATCATCGCCGCCGTCGTCAGAGCCTTGATTGCTATTGATGCGCTCAAGTTCTTCGGGCGTGTATTCGTCTTCGTAATGCTGTTCTACGGGAGCCGTTTCGATAGGCACGTTGGCAGGCAAGTGGAGCGGTGCAAATGTGCGGTCGAAGAAAGCCTTATAGTCGTTGAAGCTAAATACGGAGCCGAGCAGGTCGAGGTTGTCTTTCGAGATGATCAGTATGCGCGAATGGTCGAGGAAAGGCCGCAGTTGCTTGTCTTGGAACACCCGTTGAGCGTAAGCGTGAGCCTCGTCGTAAGAAGAGAAGCCCGATACGCGGAACTGGCTTAAGCCCTGGTCCTGTGTGATGGTCATATCGAAGCCGCGCACTACGAACGATGAGAAGTTGAATTGCGCCATCTCGTAGAGCAACTTGTTGCTATCAATAGAGTCGGTGGGGTAGGCGAGTACGAAGAGGAAGGGCGCATCCCTCTCTGCAGAGAAACGCTTAGCCTGCGTCTGTTGCTCGTTGGCTGTAGCCTCGGCGGTGCGGCGGTCCCAAAGCGATCCGAGGTCGAACGTACCCGTGCCGGGCTTGCGTCCGCTCTCAATGCCCTTCACGATCATGCCAGCGAGAGGACTCACATCGCTTTCGGGGAAGTCCTTTATCAAGCCGCGCAACTCCTCAGCCACCTCCTTGGCAGGTGCTGTGCCAAGGCGAGATAGTGCATGGACGAAGATAAACTTCGGACGGTTCGCCCCTGCGGGGTACTCCTGGGTGGAAGTGTTGAAGTTGCTGTCTACTGTGCTGAGGTCGCGATTGCGATAAGCTTGGTACGTAGCAGCGTAGAGCGAATCCTCTATGGCCTTGTCAAAGCGCGCCTTATACTCAAAATTGGGGTCGGTAATCACTTTTGTGCGCTCATCCTCGGGGAAGCGCTGAGCCATCTGCTGGCGCATCTGTTGGGCGCGATCTGTTCGTCCCCAGCGGGAGTAGAGCAGGAATAGTTGGTAGTAAGCATCCGCCATGTTCTCATAGTCGGCATACTGCGTGGTGAGCCTTTCGAGTGTAGCGGCAGCCAAGGGGAAGTCCTCTAAGTCGTCTTTCTCTATCACGCCAGCGTTGTAGAGTCCATCCTTTATGATATTGTCTGAAGCCTCTTTAGCCTCGGCAGAGAAGGGAATCTGTGCCAAGTAGTACGCACGTTGGTGTGGATCAGTCTCTATAGAATCGTTGGTTGCGGCGAGAGAGTCGCTGCTTTCAGCATCCACTTGAGCCTGCTCTGCAGCACGGAGGGAGTCGTCAGCCTCATAGTCGAAGCCCTCGTGTCCTTCCATGCTTACTACGGTGAGGTTGGAACGGCGCCAGTTGTCGGCATTCTTGCGTTTACCCCAACGCTTCAAGAAGTCCTGCTTGCCTTGCGCTACCACCATCGGGTTGTAGAAGTACCACTCCTTGTTGCCACCCGCTGAGGCATTGCTCTGCGAAGTGTTGCTATTGTTGGCGCTTGAATTATTGCCCGAGTTTCCACCTGCATTCTGCGCATTCTCGTCGGCACGTGCTTGGGCGGCAGAGTCGCGGCGTGCCTTGCGCTCTTCTTCCTCCTTCTTCTTAAGCGCCGTAATCACGCGGTCGATGGCAGCATTGCGGTCGGCTTCGTTCATGCGGGCCAGTGCCTGCAGACTGTCTTGCATATAGACGGCAGAGGTATAGGGCACAAGTTTGTCGAGCACACGCGATCGGCGCGTAATCTCCTCGTAGTCAGGACGATTCTTGTCTACAAGTCCGATGGCCTCGGTGTAGCACGTCTGTGCTTTGTCAAACTGGTGGCGATCCCAGTATACCTCTCCCAGTCGGAGCAGGAGTACGCCCTTCTCCAATCCATTGCGTGTGCTCTTTGTGCGGCCCTTCTCATAAGCCGATACGGCTGAGGCGGTGTCGCGTTGAGCCAGGTAGATGTTGCCCAATGCGTAGTATACTTGGTCAAGATAGTCCTTGTTCACGTTGGCGCGTGCCATGCGCTGAAGCTTCGAAATCATCGATTTGCGTGAAGACTGCTTCGTAGCCAATACCTCCGTCTGGAGTATGCGGGCGTTGAATGCCAACTCATAGGGCGGGCTTTTCCGAATGCACGACTGGAGCGCCTTATAGGCAGCTTGGTCGTTGCCCAAGTGGCGCTGGATCTGGCCCAGCAGGTAGTAGAGACGAGCCTGTCGGAAGCTCCCCTTGGCTTGACGTGCAGCACGTTCCAGATAAGGCACTGCGTCGGCAAAGCGCTCCTGTCCGATGAGCAGTGCAGCCTGCGTAGCATCAGCCTCGCGGAGGGTTTGCTTCGTGGCAGAATCCGTGCGTACGCGCTTGAGTGCATCTTCTGCGTCGTAGTACCACTTCTCCTGCACGTAGCAGCGTGCCATCCACTGCCGAGCCTCCGAAGCTACGGTGGGTTCAGCGGCATAGAGGCGCGTGATATATGAGAAGGTGGCGGCAGCCTCGAAGAAGTCGCCTTTCTCAAACTGTGCACGCCCCATCATGAGCCATGCATTCTTAAGGAATGGGTTAAACTCCTTGCGCTGCAGGTAAGCCTTCATCTTGGGGCTTTTTCGCTTGCCCGCGCTCACCACGGGGCGGCGCTTGATGCTGTGGAGCGAAATGGCCTTCTGACACTTCGTGATAGCCGTTTCGAAATTGGCTTTTCCCGTAGTGCGTGAACTCTCTGCGCCTACGAGGAATACGGGGAGCAACTCTGTATAATTGTCTTTGTGTCCGCTCACCTTCGCCTTTTCACCCTCTTCGTAGGCTTGCGAACCATTGAAGTAGATATTGTAGTGAGCCGTGAATGATTGCCAGAAGCGCGAAGCAGCCGTGTTCTTCTTCGTGGAGCACGACGCAAAGGCCATCGCGAGTACGACGGCCAGACACCCATGCCATATGTAGTGGGAGCGTTTCAAGCTTAGTTTGGAGTTTTGAGGTTATAAGGTTATAAAGTTACCTTTAGCTTTGTCTTTGGAGACTTGAGACTCTTTATGCGTTGTCTCTTAGAGCTATTAACTTGCGAAGGGCGTATTTTATTGTACGGCAGAGCAGATAAATACTTATGCTAGCGAGGATGACGGAGGCACCACCCGGCACGTCGGCATAGAAGGAAAGGAACAGCCCTGCTACGCACCCTATGAATGCGAAGAGTGCGGAGAGCCACAGCTGTGCATTGTAAGTGCGCACGAAGATGGCAGCCGTCATTTGTGGTACGCTGAGCAACGACACTACCATGACGATGCCTACCATGTGGAGGCAAGCTACGATGGTGAATGCGGTCAGTAGCATCATGACTGTCTGTAGTGCAGTCACGGGCAATCCCTGTGTGCGAGCAAAGTCGCTGTCGCATGCCACGCTGATGATGGCGCTGCGCAGGAGTAAGTACAAGCCGACGGCAGCGAGTGTAATCACGCTCAGCACCACGAGATCAGTGCCCGATATGCTGAGAATGTCGCCAAAGAGGTAAGCTGGCAAGTCCGTCATGAAGCCTGGTGTGAGGTAGGCAAAGAGAATGCCCAGAGCCATGCCCAACGTCCAAATCATGGCGATGGCAGAGTCTTGTCTCACCTGCCGACTGCGCGAGATCCACTGTATGATAAATCCTGAAAGCGCAGCGAAACAGGCTGCTCCCGCCAAGGGTGAGAAACCGCAGAATGCAGCCACCCCCACTCCCCCGAGCGAGGCATGAGCCATTCCTCCGCCTACGATTACCATGCGGCGGGTCACTACGTAAGTGCCTACCACGGCGCAGAGCACCGATGCCAATAGTGCACCTATGAGGGCGTGTTGGAAGAAAGCGTATTGGAGGATCATGGGGGGGAGAATTTCTAGGGGTATAGGTGTCCTAGGGGGCTATGAATTCTAGGATTTCTAGGAATTATAGTGCTTTATGTGTGCTGGGTTAGCCTTCTATGAGCATCATTACTTCGTCTTTCAGTTCGTCGGGGAGCTCTACGCCGCGCATTTGCAGCGAGCGCACCCAATCGCCCACTTCAGAGGGACGCATGGTGGTGAGCACCTCTTCAAAGTCGTCTACTTCGGAGGGCGTGTAGCTGTTGCTCATCCTTCCGCGGTAATCGTCGAGTTCTTCGTCTTCAAAGTATTCGATGGGGCGTGAGGCGGCAGCGAGCAGTTGTTCCTTTTCGCATACGGCATGCTTGCCGCAGCAACCATCTGGGCGCGCCTTCTGAATGGTTGGCATTTCGCTTATTTCGCCGCGTTCAAGCTGCTTGCTGAGCGAGCGGTTGCGCAGCCAGCCAGCGATGAATGCTATGAGGCAGAGCGCCACAAGCGAGAGGATGAGTACGTACATGAGTCGCGTTTTTTATGTGTGTTGGGTGGGGAAGGCAATGGTCCGCACCATGAGTGGGGCGGTGTGTCTCTTATGTAGGGGAATGCAGAGGGCGTCTTCTTAAATATCCCTAAGCTTCTGTTTTCTTGGGAAACTCTCCCAAGACGCCTACGAGCAAGAGTAGGTTGGCAAACTCTTCCCAGAAGTTAGGATAACTCTTGCTCACCACTTCGGGATGAGCTATCTGCAGGTCATGGCAGAGCAAGCGAGCCGGTGCGAATGCCATGGCCATGCGATGGTCGTGGTAGGTGGCGATGGGCTCGCCATTGTAGGTCGGGACGGGGGCGTCGTAATGGTCGACGAAGAGAGCCTCGTCGCCCTCTATGCCAAGCGTTACGCCCAGTTTCGCCAGTTCGTTGCGGAGCGCCTCCATGCGGTCGGTCTCCTTGATACGGAGCGAACGCAGTCCTGTGAAGCGGAAGGGGCGACGCAGCAGGGCACACGTCACGACGAGCGTCTGTGCCAAGTCGGGTTGATTGACGAGGTCGACCTCGTACACTTCTCCCTCGGGCAAAGCAATGGCAGAGTTGTGGCGCAGGATGGCGCATTCGTGCTCAGCGTCAAACTCCGTCTCTACGCCCAGCGGACGGAAGAGGCGTTGCACCTCGCTGTCGCCCTGCAGACTCTCGGCATGGAGCCAAGGCAGCGTGATGGAGAAGGGTGCGCCATGCACCTTGTTAGGGAGGATAGCCACCACCTCATACCAGTAGGAAGCTGCGCTCCAGTCGCTCTCTACGTTGAATATCACCCCGTCGTGATAGCTCTTTGGTCCGACGCTTATCACGTTGTCGGCAGTCCATTCAGCTTCTGCGCCAAAGGTGCGCATCATCGAGAGCGTCATGTCGATGTAGGGGCGCGATATGATGTCGCCCTCGAGCGTGAGGGTGAGTCCCTCGGTCATCTGCGGAGCCACCATGAGCAGCGCCGAGATGTACTGCGAACTCACGTTGGCAGGTAGCGAGAGCTTGCCGCCACGGAGTTGGTGCCCCTTGATGCGGATAGGCGGGAATCCTTCATTCTCAGTGTATTCAATCTCTGCTCCGAGCTTCCGCAGTGCATCCACGAGCACTCCGATGGGGCGTTGGCGCATGCGCTCGGTGCCCGTCATGATGTGCTCCTCGTCGGGGCATGTGCTAAAGAATGCCGTGAGGAAACGCATAGCCGTGCCGGCGGCCATGATGTCGATCTCATGCGAACGAGTGGTCAATGCTCGCCACATCACGAACGTATCGTCGCAGTTTGACATACGTCCGACGCTGCTATCCGTGCCGCTTAGGGCGCAGAGTAGCAAGGCACGATTGCTTAAGCTCTTGGAAGGGGGAAGATTGATTTTCACGGGAGGAGTGGGGATTAGGGGTGTGAGTATGAGAGGGTGGGGGAGGGGGCAGACTAATCGCTAAAGCTGTAGCCCACGCGGCGGTAGTCCTTGAGCTGCACGTCGAATATCAGCGTGGAGTATGCAGGAAGCACACCGCTCGTAGCACTCTTGTAGCCCAGTTCTTGGGGGATGAATATCTGCCAGCGGTCGCCGCGGTGCATGTGTTGCAGTGCGGTGGTGTAGCCATCGATTGTGTTGGACACGAGCAAGCGTGAGGGAGTGAAGTACTGGGGGTTGAATACGTAGTCTTCGTACTCATAGAGTCCGCTGTGGTCGAACACGCGGCCAGTCTTGTAGCTCTTTGTAGGGATGAGGTGGCCGATGTAGTTCACCATCACGGAGTCGGTATAGAGCGGACGATTGGCTTTGTCGTCGAGCAGCCCATTGTCAGCTTCGCCACGCTCCAGGATGTGTACGCAGATGCTGTCGCTGGCTGAGCGTCCTGTGCTCTTGGCGTAGCTCAAGTAGAGGCGCCAGTCGCAGTGGTCTTCCCAGTTGTCGCCATATTGGCTCTTGGCTTCCGCCACCTGGGTGCGTGCCACGTTCATCACGCTGTCGAAATACGCCACGTTGCGTTCTTTCCATTGGTAAGTGAACTCGCTATTGTCCGTATCGTTCACATTGTCGCTACACGAAGTGAGCGATCCGAGCGCCAACGCCGTTACCATGAGAAGCATGAGGGCGCGAAAGGGATTGTTGATGCGCATGTGTCAGAGGTGAAGAGGGGGGGTAAGTAGTAAAAACACGTTTACGAGTTTATAAGGAAATCCTCTCCCCACAGGCTCGAAGGCTCAGTGCGGAGTAAGATCTCTTTTATAAACTCGCAAACGGGATGTATGTCATATCGTGATTATTGCAACTTCTTAAGCAGCGAAGTGATGCTCACCTTGTCTTCGATGAGCGAACGGAGTTCGGCGATGGGCACACGAGTCTGCTCCATAGTGTCGCGGTCGCGGAGCGTCACGCAGTTGTCGTTGAGTGTATCGTGGTCGATGGTGATGCAGTAGGGAGTACCTATGGCATCCATACGGCGGTAGCGTTTACCGATAGAGTCCTTCTCTTCGTACTTGCAGTTGAAGTGGAACTTCAGATCGTTCATGATCTCGTGAGCCTTCTCGGGCAGTCCGTCCTTCTTGACGAGCGGCATGATAGCGAGCTTGATAGGAGCCAATGCTGCGGGGAGCTTCAGCACTACGCGAGTCTCTCCATTCTCGAGCTTCTCTTCAGTATAAGAGTGGCACATCACGCTGAGGAACATACGGTCGACACCGATAGAAGTCTCGATCACGTAGGGAGTGTAGCTGCGGTTCTCTTCGGGGTCGAAGTATTCGATCTTACGGCCAGAGAACTTAGCGTGTTGTGAAAGGTCGTAGTCAGTACGAGAGTGGATACCCTCTACCTCCTTAAATCCGAACGGCATCTTAAACTCGATGTCGGTAGCGGCGTTGGCGTAGTGGGCGAGCTTCTCGTGGTCGTGGTAGCGGTAGTATTCGTCGCCGAAGCCCAGAGCCTCGTGCCATGCAAGGCGGGTCTTCTTCCATGTCTTAAACCAATCCATCTCGGTGCCCGGCTTTACGAAGAACTGCATCTCCATCTGCTCGAATTCGCGCATACGGAAGATAAACTGGCGTGCCACGATTTCGTTGCGGAAGGCCTTACCGATCTGAGCGATACCGAAGGGGAGCTTCATGCGGCCTGTCTTCTGCACGTTGAGATAGTTGACGAAGATACCTTGAGCCGTTTCGGGGCGGAGGTAGATGGTGCTTGCGCCATCGGCGGTAGAGCCTACTTCGGTCTTAAACATGAGGTTGAACTGGCGCACGTCGGTCCAGTTGCGAGTGCCCGAGATGGGGCATACAATCTCTTCGTCGAGGATGATCTGCTTGAGCTCAGCCAAGTCCATCTTGTTCATGGCGTCGGCATAGCGCTGGTGCAGTGCGTCGCGCTTCTGCTGGTGCTCAATCACGCGGGGATTGGTCTCGCGGAACTTCTGTTCGTCGAAAGCATCGCCAAAGCGCTTGCGAGCTTTAGCTACTTCTTTTTCAATCTTTTCTTCGTACTTAGCGATTTGGTCTTCGATCAGCACGTCGGCGCGGTAACGCTTCTTAGAGTCGCGATTGTCGATGAGTGGATCGTTGAAAGCGTCTACGTGGCCTGAAGCCTTCCATACGGTGGGGTGCATGAAGATGGCAGCGTCGATACCCACGATATTCTCGTGGAGGAGCACCATGCTTTGCCACCAATACTGCTTGATATTATTCTTGAGTTCTACACCGTTCTGACCATAGTCATAAACGGCGCCCAGACCATCATAGATATCACTTGAGGGAAATACGAAACCATATTCCTTACAATGAGATACGATCTTCTTGAAAACGTCTTCTTGTGCCATTTTTATATGTATATTATTATGTTGGGTGCAAAGTTAGTGCAAACCGAATGCATTGCAAAGGAAAAAACTCGTTTTTTACTTTGCAATGCTGAGGTGCCGCCTAACTTGCCGAAGAAAAGTTAGTGCAAACCGAATGCATTGCAAAGGGAAAAACTCGTTTTTTGATTTGCAATGCTGAGGTGCAGCCTAACTTGCCGAAGAAAAGTTAGTGCAAGGCGAGAGAAGAACAAGAGGGAAAACGAGTATTCGCCACGCCCTTACTATCTGTGGTTGAGTCCCAACAACAGCGTCTCGCGCACGCGCGCGTATCATTTATTTTTCCTTTCTAAAAAGCCTACATCTGTCACTAATCTTGCGTAAGGCGTTTATAATCAGACTTCTCTGGAATGCAGTTGGTCTCAATCAGCCTACACTTTGCCTGCACTTTTGCTTACACTCCACTCGTCTCTCACTCTGTACGTTAGCGAGCAACACCCTCCCCATTTTATCCCTCCCTCAACTCCAGTAACTACCTCTTGGTGCCGTTTAAATTAGTCCTTGGTGCCGTTAAAACTACCCCTTGGTGCCGTTAAATTTAGTCCTTGGTGCCGTTTAAATTAGTCCTTGGCGCTGTTAAAACTACCCCTCGGTGCCGTTAAAACTACCCCATGGTGCTGTAAGAACTCCCCCTTGGTACGGGAAAAATGCAGGCAGAGTGAGGGGAGTCGTTGGTCGGAGTGCTTGATTATCAATAAGATAGGCGAGAATAGTGACGGAGTGATAGTAGTATCGCCTAAAACTATTAGTACGCGCGCACGCGAGGAAACTTGCAGAAAGCAAAGACAAAGTTTGGCACTCTCAGCAGAATAAAGTAATTTTGTGGGGAGAAAACACAAAACCTTTCTTTTAACGACAAAATTCGACTTATCCATCCAACCCATAATTTACCACAATGAAGACAGATATCGAAAT
>JBNMGC010000017.1:0-31328 GCA_050873845.1 Alloprevotella sp. | reverse complement strand
TCCGAACAGAGAAGTTAAGCCCAACCGCGCCGATGGTACTGCACACCCGCGGGAGAGTAGGTCGCCGCCAATCTTATTCCAAGCCTCTTTCAGATGCATTTCTGAGAGAGGCTTTACTATTTTAGCACGAAGCAACCTCCTTAACTCATTAAACTTATAAACTCATTAAACTCATTCAACTCATTCAACTTATTCAACTCACATTCTATTTACGTCAAATTTGAGAGATTTCTTGCGCACAAGTAAATATAAATGAAGATGAATTGCATTTTATTTGCAGAAAGTAAGAATTATAAGAAATGTTTGCTTATATTTGCAACAGATAAACAACAGTTTGGCAATGTGAAGTAAGTTTTGATGCATTAGCATTGCGCTATCTGTGCGTTCATATCGACCTAACTAATACAAAAGGATATTCCCAACCTTTATCCTACGTCTTACTATGCAAAATCAACACCACACACGATAAACACTATTTCGTTCCTGTACGCTAACCTTGTTAATCTTTTTATTCTCTATCGTTGTCCGCTAAAAGTCTTCGGCCTATATAAAATTAGGGCTGGATTCATCGCTTGGAAAGCAGCCCTTTTAGTTACTTTTTTTACAAAAAATAATCTTAGTAACTATGAACAAAGGTACACATTTTAGCGGGCAGCCGATGTATGGTCAGCTGTTTAGTTTGCTTGACAAGCATGAATTTCTCAAATTCAGTCGTTAAAAGAAAGGTAGAATATATGTCATACAAACATTCATGCAAATGAAGGTGTTCCGTCTGACATAAAGTTTACTATTGCAGCAGCAAATGACAGTCTCATGTTGAAGCGCCAACCAATTATAATGAGGGGGGAGATTGTTGCTTCAGACAGGGCATATATAGACTATGCAAAATTTGAGGATTTGACTAGTCGAGGTGTTATATATGTTACAAAGATGAGGAAGAATCTTGTCTATAATACGCTCTCAGACATAATGTATATAGCTCCAAATGGACTTATGCAAGAAAGAGTACAGATCGTTGAGTTTACAAAGCGCACAAAGGAAACAGGAGAAATCTATGCTATTTTGAGTTATAGCGGACAGCAATAATAATAAAAGTTTCCCACCTCACTAAATGTGGTGGGAAACTTTGGCTTTTATTCCACTTCTTCGCCTTTGAGGGTGGCGGAGGATGAATCGGTAATTTTGACGCGGACGTAATCGCCGGGATGGTGTGTACCGCGGTCGAAGACGACTACTTTGTTTTGCTCGGTGCGGCCGAAGAGTTGGTCACGTGAGCGCTTGCTTACGCCCTCTACGAGGATCTCGTATTCCTTGCCGATGCAGCGTTGGTTGCTCTCGGCGCTGAGCTCGTTTTGTAGAGCAATGAGTTCTTCGAGGCGGTGGATCTTTGTCTCCTCAGGCACATCGTCGGGGAAGTGGCGTGAGGCGTATGTGCCGGGGCGCTCGCTGTATTTAAACATGAATGAGGAGTCATAGCCGCATTCGCGCATGAGGGAGAGCGATAGTTGATGGTCTTCCTCTGTCTCGGAGCAGTAGCCGGCGAAGATGTCGGTAGAGAGGCCGCAGTCGGGGATGATGCGGCGGATGGCTGCCACGCGGTCGAGGTACCACTCGCGGGTATACTTGCGATTCATGAGTTTGAGGATGCGGTTGGAACCGCTCTGTACGGGCAGATGGATGTGTCGGCATACGTTGGGTTCCTCGGCTATGACGTGGAGGGTCTCGTCGCTCATATCCTTGGGGTGACTTGTTGAGAAGCGGATGCGCATGGTGGGTACGGCGCGTGCCACGGTGTGAAGGAGTTCGGGAAAGCGAACTTCGGATCCGTCGGCCTTCTTCCAGCAATAGGAGTTGACGTTTTGGCCGAGGAGGGTCACTTCTTTATAATTGCGTGCTTCGAGGTCCTTTACTTCGGTGAGTATGCTTTCTATGTCGCGTGAGCGCTCACGACCGCGAGTGTAGGGTACGATGCAATAGTGGCAGAAGTTGTTGCAGCCACGCATGATGCTCACGAAGCCTGAGATGCGGCTGCCGCAGTAGCGTTCGGGTACGATGTCGCGATAGGTCTCTGTGGTGCTAAGCTCGATGTCCATGGCCTTGTGGCCAGCTTCGGCTTGTGCGATGAGGTCGGGCAGTGATAGGTAGGCATCGGGACCGGCTACGAGGTCGGCTCCGTGCTCGTTGAGAAGTCCGTCTTTTACGCGTTCTGCCATGCATCCGAGCACGCCGATGATGAGTTTGCGTCCTTTGCGGCGCATGGCGTTGAGTGCTTCGAGTCGGTGGATGATTTTCTGCTCGGCGTTGTCACGTACGGAGCAGGTGTTGAGGAACACGGCGTCGGCCTCGTCGATGGATTCGCAAGGCTCGTAGCCAGCCATTTTCATGACGGAGGCTACCACTTCGCTGTCGGCCACATTCATTTGGCAGCCGTATGTTTCTATGAAGAGATGTTTCATGGGGAGGGGTGGTGATTGTGGTAGAAATAGATTCTGAGCGTACTCTGTGTGTATAGGGTGATGTTTGAAAGAAAAAATCCCGCTCTAACGGTTAGGTCAGGCGGGATTAGGCTTTCTTTCGGGAAGAGCCCTTGACGGAAGTATTACTTACGCAAGCCGAGGTTCTTCACGATGGCACGATAACGCTCAATGTCCTTGCGCTTGAGGTAGTTGAGCAGCGCGCGGCGCTTACCTACCATCTTAACGAGTGAGCGTTCAGTCGTATGATCTTTACGGTTCTGCTTCATGTGCTCCGTCAAGTGGGCAATACGGTAAGAAAACAAGGCTACCTGGCTTTCTACTGAACCGGTATCCGAATTAGACTGTCCGTACTTGCCAAAGATCTCTTTCTTCTTTTCAGAATCTAAGTACATTGTGTATGAATTAAGAATTTGGAATATTTAGGTGCCAACTGCCTTGGGGAGCGAATCCTTTGGGCGGCATAGCGGGTGCAAAGGTACAAACTTCTTCTGTGAGAGCCAACCTTTGCACCCGTTTTTTTGCTTGTAAGTGCTGATTTTCTGTATTAATCGCGTCCTGCGCGCTTACGTGCTAAGTGGTCGAGGATGATCTTGCGCATGCGCATTGACTTCGGTGTCACTTCTACGTATTCATCTTCCTTGATGTATTCGAGTGCTTCTTCGAGTGAGAAGATGATGGGCGGTACGATACGAGCTTTGTCGTCGGCGCCCGATGCACGCATGTTGGTGAGCTGCTTGGCCTTGGTCACGTTCACCACGAGGTCGTTTTCGTGTACGTGTTCGCCCACTACTTGTCCGGCGTATACTTCGTCTTGTGGATTGATGAAGAAACGTCCGCGATCTTGCAGGTGGTCGATGGCGTAGGCGAATGCTGTGCCGCTTTCGAGCGAGATCATGGAGCCGTTGAGTCGGCGCTGGATTTCTCCCTTATAGGGTTGATATTCTTTGAAGCGGTGTGCCATGATGGCTTCGCCTTGTGATGCGGTGAGCACGTTGGTACGTAGGCCGATGATGCCACGTGAGGGGATGTCGAATTCGATGTCTACGCGGTCGCCCATGTTCATCATCGAAGTCATCTCGCCTTTACGGCGTGTCACCATATCGATCATCTTTGAAGAGAATTCTTCGGGCACGTTGATGGTGAGTTCTTCGATAGGCTCGCACTTCTGTCCGTCGATTTCCTTGTAGATTACCTGGGGCTGTCCTACCTGGAGTTCGTAGCCTTCGCGACGCATGGTCTCGATGAGGATGGAGAGGTGGAGCACACCGCGTCCGCTTACGATCCAAGAGTCGCCTGTCTCGTTGCGCTTTACGCGTAGGGCGAGGTCTTTTTCGAGTTCTTTTTCGAGTCGGTCGTTGATGTGGCGTGAGGTGCAGAATTTTCCTTCTTTGCCGAAGAAGGGAGAGTCGTTGATGGCGAAGAGCATTGACATGGTGGGCTCATCGATGGCGATGGTGGGCAGCGGTTCGGGGTTTTCGAAGTCGCAGATAGTATCGCCAATCTCGAAGTTTTCGAGACCTACTACGGCGCAGATGTCACCTGAACTTACGGCATCGGTCTTCTGTCGTCCCATGCCTTCGAAGGTGTGTACCTCTTTAATCTGAGTCTTCTCCATGGTGCCGTCTCGGTGGGCGATGGTGCACTTCATGCCTTCGCTGATGGTGCCACGGTGAACGCGTCCAACGGCGATACGGCCTGTGTAGTTGGAGTAGTCGAGCGAGGTGATGAGCATCTGGGGTGTGCCTTCGAGCTGCTGGGGTGCGGGAATCACCTCGATGATTTTGTCGAGCAGGTAGTTGATGTTGTCAGTGGGCTTGTTGTAGTCTTCGCTCATCCAGCCATTTTTTGCTGAACCATATACTACGGGGAAGTCGAGCTGGTCTTCTGTTGCGTTGAGGTCGCACATGAGGTCGAATACCATTTCGTATACCTCTTCGGGGCGGCAGTTGGGCTTGTCCACCTTGTTGACTACTACGATGGGTTTCAGTCCGATCTGGAGAGCCTTTTGCAAGACGAAGCGAGTCTGGGGCATCGGTCCTTCGAATGCGTCGACGAGCAGGATGCAACCATCGGCCATATTGAGCACGCGTTCCACCTCACCACCGAAGTCGGAGTGTCCCGGAGTATCGATGATGTTGATTTTCGTGTCTTTGTAGCGGATTGACACGTTCTTTGAGAGGATGGTTATACCGCGTTCGCGTTCGAGGTCGTTGTTGTCCAGAATGAGTTCGCCAGCGTTCTGATTTTTACGGAACAGGTGTCCGGCGAGTAGCATCTTGTCCACGAGCGTAGTCTTTCCGTGGTCTACGTGGGCAATGATGGCAATGTTACGAATGTCTTGCATACAATAAATTACTAATACCTATATGTTTTCGGGTGCAAAGTTAGTGCAAGGCGAGAGAAGAAGCAAGGAAAAAAACTTGTTTTTTGCATTGGTTCTTCCGAGCCGCCGCCTAAGTTGCGTAGAAAGTTAGTGCAAGGCGAGAGAAGAAGCAAGGAAAAAAACTTGTTTTTTGCATTGCGCGGAGCGAAAGTTAGTGAAAACCAAAAGCACTGCAAAGGAAAGGGCTATCTTTCTCTTTGTAGTGCTTCTCTTTATAGGAATTCTCGTTAACTTATTTCCCTTCCAGCTCCACTACCTCTGCCTTTACGTTTTCGTGCATGAAGAGTGCGGCGCTTTGATTGAATTTCTCTGCGCTTTCGGTGGTGAGATAGTGGCAAGTACCTTTGCGTGAGAGTGCTTGTTCCATGTCGGGATGGCGCTTCAGGTAGTCGCGGAGCGAAGCTGCTACGTACTCGCCTTGAGGCACGATGCGCACACCGGGTGGGGTATACTTGATGATCTTGTTCATCAGTAGTGGGTAGTGTGTGCAGCCCAGTATGAGCGTATCTATCTGGGGGTCGAGGCGCAGAATGCCCTCGATGCGCTTACGCACGAAATAGTCGGCTCCGGGAGAGTCGAATTCATAGTTTTCTACCAGTGGCACCCACATGGGGCAAGCTTGTGAAGTCAGCTCGATGTCGGGCGATAGCTTGTGCAGTTCCATGGCATAGGAGCCCGAGTTGACTGTGCCTGCTGTGGCGAGCAGTCCCACGTGGCGTGTTTTTGTGAGCGGTCCGATAGCTTCTACCGTTGGTCGTATTACGCCCAGTACGCGGCGGTGCTCACCCAGATGGGGCAAGTCGTTTTGCTGAATGGTGCGGAGTGCCTTGGCTGAAGCCGTGTTGCAGGCGAGTATTACCAGTCGGCAGCCGCGTCGGAAGAGTTCTTCTACGGCTTGCAGCGTATATCGGTAGATGATGTCGAAAGAGTGCGAGCCATAGGGCGCGCGTGCATTGTCGCCCAGGTAGAGATAGTCATATTGGGGTAGGAGTTGGCGTATCTGGCGCAGGATGGTCAGTCCGCCGTAGCCTGAGTCGAACACACCTATTAGGTCATCCATCTTGTAGGAAGTATTAAGTATTAAGTATAAAGTATAAAGTATTAAGTATTACGTTTCCGCTTGGGAACGTATTAAGTGCGTTTCTTATGGGAAGTATTAAGTATAAAGTATTAAGTATTACGTTCCCGCCAGGGGAAAGTATTAAGTATTACATTCCCGCTTTTTGGGGAAACATTAAGCATTAATTAGCGTGTGGATTGAGTTTCTCGATGATGAAGCGTGTAGCATCTTCTGCCACGGTGGGGTGGATGAAGGGGTATACTCCCTTCGATGTGTCGATGATATACTCATATCCATGCTCCAGTCCTACGGCTTTGATGGCTGCTGCGAGTCGTGCTTTCACGGGGCGCAAGAGCTGCGTATGGGTGGCTTGGAGCAGCGAGTCGGCTTGCTGGCGGAAGGCCATGCCTCGTTCGAGCGACTGCTGCAGGTCGGCTTGTCGCTTTTGTAGGATGTTGGGGGTAAACGTCTGTTGCCCTTCCAGGAACTCGGCGTATTGGCGGCGGAATGCATGGTCGTTGTAGTCGGTCTCTGCCTCATACTGCTTGCGCAGACGGGTCATTTGCTCCTCCGCTTGTGCATAGTCGGGCAGGGTGCGGAGCAGCGAGTCGACATTGACGGTGCCATACTTTATCGTGGTCTGAGCCTGTGCTGCTGTAAATGCGGAGATTAGCACGGCGATGAGCAGAAGTGTGCGTTTCATCATGAGGAATAAGTAAGAATGTTAGTACGTGGTCGGCCCTTGTGTACGGCCGATGTGCGCTTAATGGTGGCAAAGCTATCACTTTTTTGTGAAATCCCGCCGTCTTTCTGCTTTAATTTTCTGAATCCGTGTCTGCAGTTCTCTGATTTCTTGGCAAATGCTCTATCACCTGCTGTCGTAGGAATGAACGGTCGAGGTGGGTGTAGATCTGCGTCGTGTCGATACATTCGTGGCCGAGCATGGCCTGAATGGCGCGCAGATTGGCTCCGCCCTCGAGCAGATGGGTGGCAAAGGTGTGGCGCAGCGTGTGGGGCGAGATTGTCTTGTTGATGCCCGCATTGGTGGCGAGCACTTGCAGCACGTGAAACACCGTGATGCGCGAGAGGTGCTGACGGCGCCTGTGGCTGATAAACACGTAGTCCTCTTCCCCCCGCTTCGGCTCTATGTGGCAGCGGTCGGCAAACCACAGCCTCAGTTCCTTCACCGCGCGTGGCGACACAGGCACGTAGCGCTGCTTGCTCCCCTTGCCTGTCACGCTGAGGAATCCATCGTCGAGATACAGATCCGACATCTTCAGTCCACACAATTCCGACACGCGCAGTCCGCAGCTGTAGAGCACCTCCACGATGGTCCTGTCGCGCTGGCCCTCCTCTTGGCTCAAGTCGACGGCATTCTCGAGCGCGTCGACCTCCTCTACGGTGAGCACCGTGGGCAGGTGTTCGGGTCGCTTAGGCATCTCAAGTAGCTCTGTGGGGTCGGCTTCGATAAATCCATCTACGAGCAGAAACTCATAGAAGGAGCGCACCCCGCTGAGGATGCGCGAGATCGACGTAGGCGAGATGCCCACATCGTAGAGCGAAGCCGCAAATCGGTGCAAGTCGTCGAGCTTCACTTGTAGCGGATCGATCCCCTCGTCGGAGAGGAAAAGCAGCAGTTTCGACACGTCGGCAGCATAGGCCTGACGCGTGTTCTCGCTAAGCCCCTTTTCGAGGAGCAAGTACGAGAGGTATTTGTCTATCATCACAGCGTGAGTAAAATATCGGAAAACAAAGCGCTATTGTGCTTGAAAATTCGTAATTTTGCAGCACAAAGCAGACGTTGGCCCTTCGGGTGTCTTCGTCTGAAAGCTAAGCAAAGGTACATTTTTCCCTTTTTACAGAAAAATCATGAAGCTTTTAATTGTCAACGGGCCCAACCTCAATCTCTTGGGCCAGCGCGAACCGGGCATCTATGGCACCGACACCATGGAAGCCTGCTTGGAGCAGTTGCATAAGCACTACGCCGATCACGAGATAGCCTACTATCAGAGCAACGTAGAGGGATTCCTCATCGACCGCTTGCAGCAGGCCAATGTCGACGGCACGCAGGGCATCGTGCTCAATGCCGGTGCGTATACTCACACCAGTGTGGCACTGCACGACTGCATTCGCTCGCTCCACATCCCCGTCATCGAGGTGCACATCTCCAACGTGCATCAGCGCGAGGAGTTTCGCCACCACTCCATGATTTCTGCCGCTTGCCGAGGCGTGATCTGCGGTTTCGGGCTCAACTCTTACCGACTGGCCGTAGAAGCACTTATTCTCGCAAGCTGAACAGCTTGCGAGAAGTATTAAGTATAAAAGTATTAAGTATTACATTCAGGCTGATAGCCTTTCAGCACAATAGGCAAGGGCGGTCCGTAATGCATAATGCTTTATGTTGTGATCTCGCCAGTCTGTAATACTTCATACTTTATACTTAATACTTGATAGAGTTCTTTTCTCTTTCACGAAAACTAAACAACAACGATGTATAAGAAAACCAAGATTGTAGCAACCATCTCCGACGTGCGTTGCGACGTAGGGCTCATCCAGCGCCTCTACGATGCAGGAATGAATGTAGTACGCCTCAACACCGCCCACCAGGACGCCACAGGCATGAAGCGCGTAATCGACAACGTGCGCGAAGTATCAAGCCACCTGGCCATCCTCGTCGACACTAAGGGCCCCGAAGTGCGTACCACCGTGACCGACCAACCCATCGACTTCCACAAGGGCGACATCGTGCGCATCGTAGGCTGTCCTGAGCAGAAGACCACGCGCGAGGTAATCTCGGTTTCCTATCCCAACTTCGTGGCCGACCTCAGCGAGGGTGCACAGATCCTCATCGACGATGGCGACCTCGGCATCCGAGTAGACCACAAGGAGGCAGACGAGCTCATCTGCCACGTAGAAAACGATGCCACCCTCGGCTCGCGCAAGAGCGTCAACGTGCCTGGCGTGCGCATCAACCTGCCCGCACTCACCGAGAAGGACAAGCGCAACATCGAGTTCGCTATCGACTACGATGTAGCCTTTATTGCCCACAGTTTCGTGCGTTCTAAGGAAGACGTCTACGAAATCCGCCGCATACTCGATGCCCACGATAGCGACATCCGCATTATCGCTAAGATCGAGAACCAAGAGGGCGTAGACAATATCGACGAGATCCTCGAAGCTGCCGATGGCATCATGGTGGCACGTGGCGACCTCGGTATCGAAGTGCCCCAAGAGTTCATCCCCGGCATTCAGCGCCGCTTGGTCGACAAGGCCATCCGTGCCCATAAGCCCGTCATCGTGGCCACCCAGATGCTACAGAGCATGATCCACAATCCGCGTCCCACCCGTACCGAGGTGACCGACATTGCCAATGCCGTCTACTCCCGTACCGACGCCCTCATGCTCTCCGGCGAGACCGCCTATGGCGACTACCCCGTAGAGGCAGTCAAGACCATGGCCACCGTGGCATGGCAAGCCGAGCGCGACACCTTCAAGGAGTATGGCGACGTAGACATCCCCCTCTCTGAGAATCCCGACGTGACAGAGTTCTTCTCCAAAGAAGCCGTGATGGCCACCAAGACCATGAAGCTCCGCGCTATCATCATGGACTCCTACACCGGCCGCACCGCTCGCTACGTCAGTTCATTCCGTGGCGAGAGCACCATCCTCGCCATCTGCTATAAGGCCAAGACCGTGCGCCACCTCGCTCTGCAGTATGGCGTATATGCCATCTACATGCCTATGAAGAGCTACGGCCATGAGTTCCTGCTCGCCGCTCTGCGTAAGCTCCTTTCCGACAACATGCTCAAGCCTGAAGACCGCATCTGCTACCTCGGTTCGCAGCGCAAGGAGCAAAGCACCTCGTTCATGGAGATGAACATCGTGAAGAACCTCTTCCAAAATGAAGGCGAAGAGGCCCTCCCCAACTAAGGAATAGATATCTCTCTCATTCAGTTCTGTGGGCGACGCGTCCCGCGTCGGCACTACCCACAATCAAGAAGTGAACCTATAGGAAGTGGGGGCGAAGCGTCTCGCTTCGGCAAGGCTTGCGAAAGCTCAATGCTGAGCAAGCCTTAAGAGCAAGAGCAGTCTTCCTATGCCCCATCGGGGCATCGAGCCCCTCATGCCATGCCGACGCGAGACGCGTCGCCCCCACTTCCTATGAACTTACCTCTTGATCAGTGTGTAGCGCCGACGCGGGACGCGTCGCCCACAGAGCTAAGTTATATTCTATCCGCAAAGGTGCAAAGGATTTTGCTTACTGCCAAAAAGAGTGAACAGTCTGTTCACTTTTTCTCCATCCCTGCATACTTCCCCCTTACGCGTGCGCGCGCGTTCCGTTAGTTTTACCCTTCTAATACCCCATTGCTTGCACTCTCAAGTGTCATTACTATTGAAAATCAATCGTTATCAAAGTGCAAGCACACGCTATTTGCCTACACACCTCCCCCATCTATCCGTCACCCCTATCCCCCCTCGAACTTTTTACGGCAGTAAGGGATAATTTTTTCTGCTATAGGGCTTAGTTCGCACCGCAGCAGCGGCTAATCGTACCGTCAAGGACCTGCCCCGCCAATCAGCGCAGCGTGTAGGCAAAGTGCAAGCAAAGTGCAAGCAAAAAGCCCCTACCTACACTCATGAAATGCTTGATATTCAATAAGAACAATGCGAATAGTGCAAGCAAACAGGAAATCACCTCCCAAAACTCTCTGACGCGTGCGCGCGCGTGAGAGGCAGCCTACCATAGAGCAGAGACTCGGGGGGGGAAGCTCACATGAAGTAGAGGGAAATTTTTTATACCGCTTATCCACCTTTTTCGACCATTCAGTGCATCTTTTCTGTCACCCATTCGTTGTCGCAAGAAAGGCGGCTTTTTCGATTCTTAATATTCCCTAACTTTGCATACAGAAATATAATGAGATGAGGCATGCTGAGAGGGATAGTCTCCGACCCTCCGGCGGCTTTTCTACATTGCTCTGCAATATCATGACACAGAATTATCCTAATCTATCCGTTCGGGGACGCTTAAAACTTACCATTATGAAAAAGACCATCCTTTCGCTCGCAGTAGTGGCCATGGGCCTCGCATCTTGCTCTACTACTACCACTACTTCTACTGCCACAACCCTCGACGTTCCCACCCGCGTAGAAAGCATCAATGAGGCCGACCTCGTGGTGTCCGATCAGGTGATCACCTACACCTATACTCCCACCAAGGAAGTGCAGAAGGGTGGACTCAAAAACGTGCGCAATGCTGCCATCGCTGAGGCTCTCAAGGCCAATGGTTCGGGCGATGTGCTCGTTCATCCCAACTTTCAGATTACGATGAAGGTACGCCCCTGTCGCAAGACGGTAAGCAAAGTGGTTGTCACCGGTCACGTGGGCACGTACAAGAACTTCCGTCCCGCTCCCAAGAAGCCTTGCTGCAAGAAATAAGGAGCTATGCTCCGCAAAGGGCAGGGGGCGCTATGCTCCGTCCTCGCCCTAATCTCTCTATCTCCTAACATATTCTCACAGCAATCCCTCTCAGTACAATGAATAAGCTTACTTTGGCGGCATGCATCTGTGCCGCAACAGTTCTCGCCTCGTGCGAAACGGTGCAGCAAAGCGCTGACACTGTGAAGATCGATGCCAAGGTAATGCAGGTGCCCACCGTGGCCGACCTCAATGTGAAGACGGAACGCGTACAGGCCACGCAGACCTGGAAGTGGAAGTTCTTCAGCATCGGCGAACCTTCGCTCGCACAGCGAAAGAAAAACCTCGTATACGACATTGTGGAGCAGCAGAAGGCCGACGTCCTGGTAGAGCCACAGGTGCGATACACCAAGAAGCTCTTTGGCGAACGCACACTCACCATCTCGGGCTATCCCGCTACTTACAAAAACTTCCGCCAACCTTCAGAAGCCGACCTCAAGGCCATCCGTGTGGCCAACGGAGTGCCCGAGGCTCCCACCGTGGTAGTGGTGGGCGACTCTGCTCACCTCGCAGCACCCGAGCGCACTTCGCGTAAGGAAAAGGGTACCTTCGTAAGCGCCACAAAGGCGAGCAAATTCCGTCAGGACAACGATGAGGCCCTCTACGGTACTCAGCGTAAGAAGCAGAAGGCACACCTCTTCATTCGTGGTGCTGCCAACTTCAGCACGATAAAGCAGACTCCCGATTTCCTCGACGATCGCATCGACTTCGGCTACACTACTGGCTACGACTTCACCGTAGGACTCATCAAGCCCATCGGACGCACGGGCGTATACTACGGCCCTGAACTGGGCTTCGCCTCACGAAGCTTCTCTATGAAGCCCCACGAAGAGTCATACTACAACGATCTAAGCCTTGCTGAAGGTATGAGTCACGGCGTATACGTATCGCCCATCAACTTCGGCTACATGTTCCACTTCTCGCCCAAACTGGCAGTGGAAGCTCACCTCGGCTTCCCCGTGAGCTATGATTATCTGAACAATATCTATACCAGTGACTGCGGATACGATAGTTTCCGCGCCGTTGAGAATTTCGATGAAGATGATACGAATGGTTGGGACGTCAGCGTGAAGTTTGGCATCGGAGTATGGTTCAACCATTTCAACATCGACTTCAGCGTACGCCGCGGCTTCCTCGGATCATTTGCCGACTGCTCTAAGGCTCAGAATATCGCACTGGGCATCGGCTATCGATTCTGATGGGGCTTACGCTCCTCCAGCAATACACAAAGGACTCCCTACACACTGATGAGAGGTGTGTAGGGAGCCCTTTTATGTAGGCCTATAGGCAGTGGGGGCGAAGCGTCTCGCTTCGGCTTGATACGCGAGGCTCACTGCCGAAGCGGGGCAAAAGTATTCACTCTTCCATGCGCAGACTCGGGGCATTGGGCTCCTCGTCACCGCGCCGAAGCGAGACGCTTCGCCCCCACTGCCTATGAGAAAACTGCTTGTCCGCAAGCGATGCCGACGCGAGGACGCGTCGCCCCCAGTATTGGCTGAATCGTCTCTCTGCCCGAATGTAATACTTAATACTTTATACTTTCCCCATCGGGAACGTACTTTATACTTGCTGTGCGCTGCGCGCCCACCTCTTATTTTCTTCCAAAGTCGGCAGGCACCTCGCCCCAACGCGACGTTTCCCACTTCAGTAGCGGAATGTCGGAGTAGTCGTGCGTGCGGAGCCACTGCTCGGCGCGTTCGATGAGTTGGAAGAGCTTCTCCGTGCGAGCAGTACGTGCCAACTTCGTGCGACACTTCTTAGCCCTCACCCAGAGCAGGGCATTGCGGCTGTCAGAGTAGACCGTCATTGTGCGACCGCGCTGCTTGAGCAGAGCCAAGGCATGAACGATGGCAAGGAATTCACCGATGTTGTTGGTGCCATGCACAGGACCGTAGTGAAACACCTCCTGCCCCGTAGCAAGGTATACGCCACGATACTCCATCGGCCCCGGATTGCCCGAACAAGCCGCATCTACCGCCAGCGCATCAGCCTTCACCTCCGGCGGGAGCGGAAGCACTGTGTCGTTGCGCCAATCGGGTGGAGGGGGCGGACAGCCCGCAGGGGCATGAGCGACCGAGGCTTGAGGGACAGCCTGGGCATGAGCCGAACGAATGGTAGTGGACGCTTGGGGAGCGGGGCGCTTGGGCTGCGGTGGAACTGTGGCATAGGCTTCGCGGGCCTCTGCCTCGGTAGCAAACGACTTGTAGAGCGCACCAGCAAACCCCATCACCTGTGCTTGACATTCAGGCCAAGAGGTGTAGATGCCTGGCTCATGGCCACGCCATACCACGTAGTATTTCTGCTTGTTGCTTGACATGTGTAGAGAGTATGTTGAGTAGAGTGTCGCCCACAATTGCTTCTGAGTCTTTCAGAGCCTACTGGGGGCGACGCGTCCTCGCGTCGGCATGGCAAAGGATGGAATAACATGTACTATTGTTCCTACGCGAGATGCGTCGCCCACATGACTAACGATAGCGAAGAAGAGTTTCCCCTCCTTTACCTTCCGAGCCAAGCCTCGGGATTGAGCTTAGCCGTCTCCTTGCGCAGCTGGAAGTGGAGCGTACAGTTGCCCGAAGCATCGGTGGCTACGGCGCCGAGCGTCTGACCACGCTGCACGTGCTGTCCACGACGCACGGAGGTGGAACTGAGGTTGCAATATACTGACATATAGGAGCCGTGGCGCACGATGACGTTGTACATGCCGCTATAAGTGAAGATGGCAGTCACCTCACCCTCAAATACGCAGCGAGCCTGTGCACCGGCATGGCCCGTGATGTTGATGCCCTTGCTGTCGAGCTGCACACCCTTAAGGCCCGACACATTGTACGACCCGTAGTGGCGCGTGATGGCATAGCCCCCCGTGATGGGCATGGGCAGTCGGCCGCGATTGGCAGCAAAACTGCCGTTGATGGCGCGGTCGGCATTGTCGGCCTCGTTGAATCGGGGAGCTTCCTCCTCGCGGGGAGTTTCTGTACGAACAGGGGCTGTCTTGCGGCTCGGCGTGGGCTTCGTAGCTTCGCTTCGGCGGGTAGATGCTGTGCTTCGGCTTGTGCTGGCAGTGGCTTTGCCTGCAGCCGTGCTCTTGCCCGCAGCGTTTTTCTTGCTTGCAGCAGCGGCAGCCGTGGCTCGGCGGTCGGCTTCAGCCTTCTCACGAGCAGCTCTTTCGCGAGCTGCCTTCTCACGGGCTGCCTTCTCTCGAGCAGCTTTTGCTTGGGCTTGACGGGCCAGTTCTGCCTTGCGGCGGCGCTCTGCTTCAGCCTTGCGGCGACGCTCGGCAGCGAGGATCTCTTGCTGGATGAGTTGGTCGATGCGGGCATCGAGCGCAGCAGCCTTCTTGCGCTGTTGGGCTATCGAAGCCTGAAGTTCGCTCTGGCGCTTGTTGAGATCGTTGACCACTTGCTGGCGCTCCTGCTGCTGCGACTGCAGCTTGCGCGTCTCAGCCTTGCCCTCCTCGAGCAAGCGGTTCTTCTCCGTCTTCACGCCCAGAAGCTCATTGCGCTTAGCTTGCACCTGCGCTTCCTTGCGGCGTATCACCTCAGCCTGTATGCGCTGATATCGGCTAAACTCCGACATGTAGCGCATGCGGCGATACATCTGCCTGAAGTTTTTGGCAGAGAGGATAAATTGCCACTTCGAGAGCTGCATCCTGTTGCGAAACATATACGATACGCTCCGCTGGTAGCGCCTCTTGCAGTCGGCGAGGTCGAGTTCGAGCATGCGCAGTTGCTGCTCCAGCCCGCTGATGGTAGAGGCCAGTTCAGTCAGTTCGGAGTGGATGCCATTGACGTACTTCTGCTGTCCTTCTATCTGCACGTTGATCACCTGCAGATTGGCCAGCTGAGAGTTGACGTCCTTCTTCGTCGTCTTGAGCATTTGCTCCTGAGAGGCAATGTTCTTCTTCAGCGTGCGTTGCTGTCGTTGCAGCGACTGAATCTTCTTGTTGGTCTGCGCTGGAAGAAGCACAGTGCCAAGGGCAAAAAAGAGGCAGAGTGTATAGAGTATGCGGAGCATATAAGAAGTAAGTAAGAAGTGTAAAGTATTAAGTATTACATCCGAGCAGAGGGGCTTTCCAGCCAATACTGGGGGCGACGCGTCCTCGCGTCGGCATCCCACTGCGCAATCCCCGTTAGCATAGGAAGCGAAGCGCCCCGTTTAGCACATTAAAAGAGCTTGCCAAGCACCTCTTGCACGGATCGGCGGGTATATTTACTGGAGACGGTGGTGCGGTAGTTCCAGTCAGAGTCGGCCTTGAGGCTTGAGAGGTTGAGCGAGAGCGTCACGTCCTTGGAGGTGCCGCTTACGCACATCTGCATCGAAGTGGGGAACGGACGACCTTGGAAGCGCTCAAAGGAGTCGTAGTTCCAAGCAAACTGACCCTTGTCGGCTTTATTGGCAGAGATTACTTGCAGGCGGTTGAGCGTTTGCTGATCCGGGTCGGCATAGAAGTGGTAGGTCAGCTTGGGCGTATTCTTCGGTGTGAGCACACAGAGGTTTTGCTCCTGCGTCATCTCCATGTCTGAGGCATCTACGGCCTTCCCCTCGCTACGACCAGGAACGAAGAGCTCGTTCCAGAAAAGCGATTGAAGAGAGTAGAAGTCGAGCGCGGCTTGGCGCAGGAAACTTACTTCGGAGTAAGAGGCACGCACGTACTGCTTATTGACGCGGTCGACCACCAAGACGTCTTGCGGTGTAAACTCCAGCAGGCCTACTTCCATGCCGAGGAAGCGGAGCGAGAGTCGTACCACGTCGTTGCGGCGCATGCGCAGCTGACCATTAACCGAGAGGTCTTTAGAGCCCACTCCCGTGATGCGCACCTTAGCCGAAGCTGTGAGGCACTGCTTGTCTGTGCGCTGCGGAGATATTTTCTTGACGAAGGCAGCCGTTTCAGCCTTCGATGCGGTGGTGCTCGACGGAATGGGAGTAGTGGCAGTCGTGCCTTGTATGGGAGATGTCTTCTCCTTCGATGCCGATTTCGACGAACGGCAAGAACTTAATAGCAAGCCTGCCGTAGCGACGATGCATAGGCTATATAATAGGTGTTTCATCCTTTGTAAGTTTATTAGTTGAATAGTTGAGAAGTTGAAGAGTTAAGAGAATGCATTATTCTTTTCGTAGACTCTTCAATATGCTTTTCTTAGAATGCCTTCTGGAAGTCTTCAGGTAGTCAGAAAGTAATCTTACAACCTCATAACCTCCAACCTCATAACTCATAACCTCCAAACTCTCACAGCCTCTTGCGCCACACCTTGCGTTGTACTTTTTGCTTAAGCGTGCGGTCGCGGGTGAGCGAGAGGGCTTTTTTCCAATAAGTGAGCGCTTGCGAGCGGTTGTTGAGGCGGAAGTAGATGTCGCCAGCGTGGTCGAAGGTGGTGGCGCTCTCAGCATCTTCGGGCGTATAGCGCAAGGCTTCCTCTATGTAGATGCGAGCTTGCGTATATTCCCGTTTAAGGTAGAGAATCCAAGCGTAGGTGTCGAGATAAGTACCATTGTCGCCCTCGGCCTCTATCGTAAGGCGGCTCATGCGTTCAGCCTTGTCGAGCTGGCGCCCATCCGTAGAGAGGAAGTAAGCGTAGTTGTTGAGGCAAAGAAGATTTTGCGCATTGTATTCCAAAGCGTGGTCGTAGGCCGTGTAAGCCTCGTCCTTGAGATGCATGTCGTAGAGGATGTCGCCAAGGAGTGCGTAAACGTCGGAAGCGAGTTCGCGGTCGGTCTCCTCGTTGATGCGCTCCACGCCTTTCTGCACTTGCAGCATTGCCTCGCGGTTGCGCCCTAAGCGGAAGAGAGCCAGCCCCTCGTAATAGTAAAACGTGACTTCCGTAGGGTCGTAAAGTTCGCCCTCGCGACAGGTAGAGGCCACTCGCGCCATGTCGTCGCGGTCAATCATTATCTTGAGCACCTGCAGGCGCGCCGTGGAGTAGTCGGGCTCTATGCGCAAGATGGTGTAGAGTGCATTGAGCAGTGAGTCGGTGGGCATGTTGCGCTCCGCTACGTAGGAAGCGTAAAGCTCCGCCATGTCACGACTCTCCTGCGGTTGGGCCAGCACTTCGTGGAAGAGTCTCAATACGGGTATGGAGTCGGCTCGCTTCTGCAGATTGTCGGCAGCATAGCCGCGCATGGCTTCGATGCGGGCTCCCGTCTGTGTGTGTGGATTGAGCACTACGCGGCGCAGGAGGTCGAGATAGAGTGAGTCGGCTTCGGCTGCCTTGTAGTAGGCAAGGAGCGAGATTTGTGCGTAGCTATTGTCGGGCTCAGCGGTGAGCACATCGCGATAGATGTCGAGGGCTTGTTCGTGGTAGCCGCGCTGGTCGTAGAGGTCGCCCAGTAGGACGCGATAACGCAGGTCGAGGGGATATTCTGCACAGAGGTCCTCGATGGCTTGGTAGGCGTGCTCGTCGTCCTTCATCGCCAAGTAAGTCTGAAATTTCTCTATACTAAGCTGCTCACTCTTACCCTCGAGGCGTTCGAGGCGCTCGATGGTACGGATGGCTCCAGCGTAGTCGCCGCTCGTTTTGTAGAGCCAAATGAGGGTTGAGAGCGTCTCTTCCGAGAGCTTATCGTCGGCGATCTCCTCGTAAAGTTCTATGGCTTCGCGGTATTGTGCTGCATTGGCCAGATAGGTGCCGAGCGTCTCTTTGAAGTAGAGGTTGGATGGCTCCAGCTCTACAGCTTTGTGTAGTAGCGTGTCGCCTTGTGCTCGTGCCAGGGTGTCAGAGTAAGCGGAGTAAGAGAGCTTCAGCACTCCCATCTCGTAGAGTGCTTCTGGAGCGAGCGGCCGAATTTTTAGCGCCTCTGCCAGGAGTTCGTACTCGGCATCGATATGGTCGGCCTCCTTCTGCCTTATGGCTTCGAGGAAGAGCTTGTTGAATCGGCGCTCATCCTCGTAGCTCACGGGTCGTGGCACGGCTGGTGTGGCAGCCTGCGGACGAATCGTAGGAGCGGGTGTCGAGGGCTGTTGCACGGGGCGCACGACTTGCTTCCCCCCATGGCACGAAGCGCATAGGAGCATCACAAGAGAGCTGAATATGTAGAGGATGAAGTGGCGCAAAGTGGTGTGTCTGTTGGCAGTATCTGTAAGCAATGATGCTTTCGTGGACTGCCCTTTTCCTTCAAGGGCTTCCCGAAGTTTCTGATTGCTTTCTGAATCTTCTGATTGTTTTCTGAATCTTCTGATTGTTGCCTGTACTTATTTATTGTTTGCCTGAATGTCCGAAGCCGCCTTCGCCGCGCTCGGTAGCGTCGAGGGCATTGACTTCCGTCCACTCGGCCTGTTCATAGCGAGCAATGACGAGTTGAGCTATGCGGTCGCCATCGGCGATGGTGAAAGACTCTGTGGATAGATTGACGAGGATGATGCCAATCTCGCCACGATAGTCGGCATCGATGGTGCCCGGTGTGTTGAGCAGTGTGATGCCGTGCTTGAGAGCGAGTCCGGAGCGGGGGCGCACTTGTGCTTCGTAGCCCTGTGGCAGGGCGATGCGGAGGCCCGTCGGTACGAGACGGCGCTCCATGGGCTGCAGGGTGATGGGGGCATCGAGGTTGGCGCGGAGGTCGAGCCCTGCGCTTTGCGGCGTGGCATACTGTGGCAGCGGGTGGTGCGATTCGTTGATTATTTGGATCTTCATTGTTTTTTCGTTGGCTACGTGTGTAGGTTCGCTTATGTAGGGTAATATCTTTATATATAGGGTATATATTATGCAAAAGTACACAATTCGGCACAAATTTGACCCTTGTTCGAGGCTTTTTGTGTAAGTTTGTCGTGGCTTTGAGGCTGTTTGCATAAAACGGCTCTACGCAGTGTAATCTTTTATCCCTACTTTTATGGCTCACATGAATTGGCAAACGCTAATTTCGTCTAAGCGTTTGGGCAAAGACGACCGCCCGAAACCGTTGGAGGAACGTCGTACGGAATTCCAGCGTGACTACGACCGATTGATTTTCTCGGCAGCCTTTCGAAGGATGCAGAATAAGACGCAGGTGTTTCCGCTCCCTGGGAGCATTTTTGTGCATAATAGGCTGACGCACAGCCTTGAGGTGTCGAGCGTGGGTCGCTCGTTGGGGACGGACGTGAGCCGTGAGCTGATGCAGCGCCACCCTGAGCTTGCTGATACGGAGCTGACGGGTATGGGAGCCATTGTGAGTGCGGCTTGTCTGGCGCATGATATGGGTAATCCTCCTTTTGGCCACTCGGGCGAGCGGGCCATCCGCACTTATTTTAGTGAAGGGCGCGGACGGGAATTGCATGGCCTTATCACGGACGATGGCGGGGCGCTCTCGGAGGCGGAATGGATGGATATGACGCGATTTGATGGTAATGCCAACACGTTTCGCTTGCTCACGCACCACTTTAATGGGCGCCGTCCGGGAGGCTTTGTGATGACCTATGCCACGTTGGCTTCCATCGTGAAGTATCCTTACGGCTCGGATGGAGCGGTGAGGAAACCTAAGTTTGGTTTCTTCGAAGCGGAGCGTGGCACGTACTTGCACATAGCTGAGACGCTTGGTCTGAAGCGCCTTCCCGACTTCCCTGGAGGTGCGCTGCGCTATGCTCGCCACCCGTTGGTCTACTTGGTTGAGGCTGCCGACGATATCTGCTACGAGATAATGGATATAGAGGATGCGCATAAGCTCCGTTTGCTCTCCGACGAGCAGACGATGGAGCTCTTCTTGTCCTTCTTCGATACGGAGGAGCAGGAGGCGCTTCGTCGGCGCTATAGCTCGGATACGGATGTTGACGATCAGATAGTCTACTATCGTTCGTGTGTGATTAATGCTTTGGAGCGTGCTTGTGTGCGTATCTTTGTAGATCATGAGGAGGATATTCTGAATGGCACGTTTGAGGGCTCGCTCATAGAGCACCTTCCCTATCGCTTGCGTCAAGCTTATCATCACTGCGAGGAGGTGGCTGCTACGCGCATCTACCTATGTCGGGAGGTGACGGATGTGGACTTGGCTGGTTATCATATCATCTATACGCTCCTTGAGCTTATCACGGACGCGGTGATGGCTCCTGAGAAGGCTTACTCGCAGCTCTTGCTTCAGCAAGTGCCCTCGCAGTATGAGGTGAGGGCGGAGCGCGAGGGTGATCGCTTGATGGCTGTGCTCGACTATCTGTCGGGGATGACGGATGTGTATGCGCTCGACCTTTATCGGAAGATTAATGGACACTCGCTGCCGAGTGTATGATTAATTAAGTAATAAGTAATAAGTAATAAGTAATAAGTAATAAGTAATAAGTAATAAGTAATAAGTAATAAGTAATAAGTAATAAGATTAGGTATTTTCTTAGAAAGAAAAAAGGTGCACCGCTCGGGGATGGGCGGTGCACCTTTTTAGGATTATGTGGGGAGGGTTAATGCGTACGATCTACGTTGGAGAGGTTGGGGTTCTTCTCTACTTCTACTACGGGGTAGGGGAGGTAGATGCTCTCGGCGCCTTGCCATGTAGACTTCACTACGGATACGCTTTCCTTGGCCTTGTATACGCGGCCGTCGGCGGGATCGGTGATGTCCTGATCGGCATTGGCTACGCGGAAGTCGAAGTTCTTCTTGAGCTCGTTCATGCGGAACTCATCAGAGCGACGGGTTACCATGGCTACCCAGTAGCCGGCTACTTCCCATCCGTGCTCGATGTAGCATGCTTCGGCGAGCTGGTCGGCAGTCATGGCAGAGATGGCTACGGTGGTGCCGTCAGAGAGTGTCACGTTTTCGGGATCGTCGCAAGCGCGCTGACGTACTTGGCGCAGGCATTCCTTAGCAAATGTGAGGTCGGCTGCACCGCTGCGGGCTGCACTTTCGGCATACCAAAGGAGGAGTTCGGAGTAGCGGATTACGCGGTGACGGTGCTCGTTGACCATACCTTTCCAGTTGGGCTTGGTGTAGTCGTAGGGAGCGTTGATGGCATTGCCATTCTCGTCGGCATTGACGCTGAAGTTGCAGAACATGGGGTGGTATTCTGATACCACTTTGCTTCCGTCTTCATTGAGTGCCCACCAGTCTACGGTCTTGGTGATGCGAAAAGCGTCTTTGTCTTGGAAGGTGATCTTCTCGGCATAAGTGGCTTTCTTACGAGCACCTTCGGGGAATCGCTTCCAGAAGGCTATTTCGCCCCAAGCATCTCCCCAACCGCCGTCGCCAAGTGACTCGAAGCGGTCGCACGAGGTGAATTCGGAGTCGTGTGCCCAGTCGCCCTTCTTGGTGAAGTCGATACCGAGGATGGTCTCCTTGTTGTAGTTGTGTCCCATGGAGTAGACGTGGCTCCAGGTGGGGTCAAGGTAGAATCCGTACTCAGAGTTGTGGTCGATCACGTCTTTGGCTGTCTCGGCAGCTTGGGCGTAGTACTCTGTCTTGTTGAGCGGGTAGCCTGCCATCGACATGTATACGGCTGTCAGTGTGGACTGTGCTGCTTGGCGTGTCACGTAGGAGTCTATGCCATCGTGATGAGCGGGTGCTGTGGTGTAGCTTGTGGGTAGATCGGCGATAGCTGCGGTGAGGTCGCTTACGATGTAGTTGTACACCTGCTCGATGGTTGAGGTGGGAGTCTGCGCTGTGTTCAGATTGCCATTCTCGATGATGGGAAGCGGACCATAGAGGCGCACCAAATAGTAGTAGGCAAATGCGCGCCAGAAGTGGGCTTGTGCACGGGCCTCCTTAGCCGAAGCGGCATAGGTGGAGCCTTCTATTACGTTGACATTATTAATAATGTTGTTGGCTGCTTCAATGATCTTATAATTTTTTTCCCAAGCTTCGCGCACGCCTTTATTGTTGTTAGAAGCTGAGAATCCATCGATTTCGGCGCACGCCTGCTTGTTGGAGCCGGGGTTGGCGGTGATATCATCGCCCTGCCACTGTGGGTAGAGCATGTTGGTATAGATCTGCGACACGTTGACCTGCGTATAGAGTGCATAGACGGCTGTGTTGATAGCGTCGGTAGAGTTGTAGTAGGTCTTCGGGTCGAGTTGTCCCTTAGGGTCTTCTGTAAGGAAGTCGCTGCACGAAGCGGAGAGCAGTCCTGCCGCAAGCATGCAACCTAAAAATATATTTGATTTCATGATAGTGTTGCTCTTTGTGGGTTAGAATGTAGCTCTTACGCCGATGGTGAATGTGCGGGGGTTGGGATAGGTACCCATGTCGATACCGCTATTGATATCGCCGTCGGAAGCGTGGAATGAGTTGCCTGCGGGGTCGATGCCCTTGTAGCCAGTGATGGTGAAGAGGTTCTGACCAGAGAGGCTGAATCGGAGGTCGGCAAAGTGGGTCTTGCTCTTGGGAAGGGTGTAGGCCACGCTGATGTTTTCGAGACGCACGTAGGTAGCGTTTTCGATCCACTTATCGCTGTTGCCGTAGGTCTTCGATCCGGATCCGAGGTTGGGCATGTCTTTACCCACATTGTTGAAGTAGTCTTTGTCGGTGACAAACTTCGACGCACCCGGAGTAGCGTTCATGGTGTAGCGCACGAGGTTGAGGCGCTTTCCGCCGAAGGCTGAGTTGAAGAAGAAACTGAAATCCCAATTCTTATAAGAGAGGGTGTTGTTCCATCCGAGTGTGAAGTTGGGGCTTGCCTTGCCGAGCACCTGTCGGTCGTCGCCCGAGGGAGTGGCGGTCTTGTTGCCATTCTTGTCGTAGTACATGTCGACGTATTTGCCGTTGGCATTCTTCTCTACGCCTGCCCACTTGTAGCCATAGAATGTACCGATGGCTTCGCCTTCCTTGATGATGGTACACTCGTCTACAGAGCCCTGTGCGGGCTTAGAGCCATAGAAGATGTCGTTGAGTTTCGTCACCTTGTTGGAGTTGTGCGAACCGCTGAGTGTTGAGGTCCAAGAGAAGTCGCGAGTCTGGAAGATGCGTCCAGTCACGGCGATGTCGAAGCCCTTGTTTTCCACTTCGCCAGCGTTGACCCAATAGCTTATGCCACCGATGGCGTCGGTAGAGGTTTGCTTGAGCAGGGCGTCGGTGGTCTTCTTGTAATAATAGTCGAAGCTAACAGAGAGACGATTTTCGAAGAATCCGAGGTCGAGTCCGAAGTCGAACTGATGTACCTTTTCCCAAGTTAGGTCGGGGGTGGCTACGCTGTGGGGCCAATAGCCTGTGTAGGTGTTGTCGGTACCGAAGTCGAAGCTTGTGCCTACGAGGAGCGACATGGTCTCATAGGGCGTGATGTCTTGGTTACCGATGATACCATAGCTGGCGCGCACTTTGAGGTTGCTGATGGCCGTTATGTTTTTCATAAACTTCTCTTGAGTCACGGTCCATGCAGCAGCGATTGAGGGGAAGTAGCCCCACTTCTTGTTTTGGAAGCGGCTTGAACCATCGGCACGGAACGTTCCGGTGAGCATGTACTTGTCCTTATAGTTGTACATCACGCGAGCCACACCTGAGAGCAATGCCCACTTGCTGTAGGAGTTGCTTACCGTCTTGGTAGCGGCATCGTTGATATTCCAGAAGCCCACGCTTTCGCTGGTGAGGTTCTGTCCTGCCAGGTACATGTAGCGGCGCTCATAGCTTGTAGCCTCCCATACGGCTGTTGCGGTGAGTCCATGACCATTCCAATTGTGCTGATAGGTCAGGTTGTTGGTGGTCTGGAGGAGCATCTGATAGGTATCGGAGTTGGAAGCCGAGCTGTTGCCCTGCGGGTTGACACGAGCGGTCACGAAGCTATAGTTCTTGGAGTCCTTATAGTCGATACCATTGGTGGTGGTGAAGGTAAGTCCGTCGATGATGTTGAACTTGAGGTCGAGGTGACCATTCACCACGTCGCGCATGTGCTCGTTCTGATTTTCCTTCAGCACGCCATAGGGGTTGGCTTGCGACACCACGTTGTAGGGGTCGCGGCTATAGTAGCCATTGGCCTGATACATCTCCATGGTGGGCGAGAAGTTGAGTCCGTTCCAGATGGGGTTGTCTTGGCTTTGGTGGAAACCGCCACCGCCCTTGCCCTGTCCGCGCGACATGTTGATGTCGGCTGTGAGGTCGAGCCACTTGAATATCTTGGAGTGGACGTTGGTCTTGACAGCGTAGCGCTTAAACTCCGTGTCGGTGATCACGCCCTTGAAGTCCATATAGTTGCCCGAGATGTAGAACTGTGTATCCTCGTTACCTTTAGACACGGCGAGCTTATAGTTTTGAATCACGCCTGTGCGTAGGAGCTTGTCCATCCAGTCGATACCGGGCTTCGTGCCGTCGATATAGGGCTGCATGTCGGCAGCAGAAGCCAATCCGTTGTCCACAAGAGCTTGGGCATACTCTGCGGTGCCCATCTTCTCGGGGATGTGGTAGGCATTGCTGATACCCACAGAAGCGTCGAATACCACCTGTGTCTGTCCAGCTTTGCCTTGCTTGGTCTGTACGAGCACTACGCCGTTGGCACCACGCGAACCATAGATGGCTGTAGACGATGCGTCCTTGAGCACCTGCAGGCTTTGGATATCTTCGGGGTTGATGCCTTCGAGTCCGCTCTCGCGCACGATGCCATCGACCACGTAGAGCGGTTCGTTGCTCTTGCTGATAGAGCTTGAACCACGGATACGGATCTTGATATCACCGCCCGGGTTGCCATCGCTCATCACCTGCACACCAGCCACGCGGCCCTGCAGCGCGTCGGTCACTTGGGTGATGGGTTGGTCCTTAAACTGCTTGTTGTCCATCACCGATACGGCGCCCGCGAGGTCGGCCTTGCGCACGGTACCATAGCCGATTACTACGGCTTCATTAAGAGTGTTGTCGATTGCCTCGAGCTGCACGTCGAGTGAGCTTCCGGCTACGCGCTTCTCGTCGCGTTTGTATCCGATATAAGAGAAGATGAGTGTCTGACCAGCCGATGCCTTGATGGTGTATCGGCCATTGGTGTCGGTCACGGCACGAGTCTTGGTGCCTTTTACCACTACGCTTACGCCCACGAGAGCTTCACCCGTATTGTCGGTGATGCGTCCGCTGACGGAGCCTTTGGTTTGATTTATAGAGGTAGGTTCACTGTTTCCTGTGGGCTGTGCAGCATAGGCTGCGTTGCCTCCGGCTGCTGCCAGGAGCAGACCCAAGGATAGCGGTAAGACGCTTTTCATGCGCTTAAACCACATCGGAGCATCTTGTCCGATTGTCATGTTGGCCTTCATACGCTTAAGTGTGAATATTAGACTTGGTGTTAGTAAAATACGGTTTTAAACGTCACAAATTTAAGGTTGACTTTCCAAATACGCAAGTATTGTGCGAATATTTTTTAAGGTTTTTCGGATAATATGTTGCAGAACATAAAAATGGGCGTTGCGCTGCGATGGGGGAATTTAAGTATTATGTATAAAGTATTAAGTATGACATTCTGCTTACGCGCGCGCACGTCAGGCTTTTTTGCATTGATTCTCCTTGCATACTTGCACTGAATCTTGTATCTGGTATGATAATCAGCGAATTTGGGAGTGTAGAGGGCGTTCGCTTGCTTGCACATTGCTTGCACTTTTGCTTGCACTTGGGCTTTTGGGTGGAGTGGCTTGCGGTCGAAACGCTTCCATGGGATAAATTTCACGCTTCGGGGGGAAATTGAAACACTTCGGGGGGATAATTTTACACGTATCGAGGGTGTGAGGGAGGTGGGGGAGAGGTGAGGGTATGAAATATCTGCCTGCACAGCGTAATGCATTGATACTTAATGGGATTTCTGGTGCCAGATGACGGTGGTGATAGTTCTCCATGCCGAAATCGACGGAATGCGCGCGCGTGCATGCGAGGGGATTTTGTGTACAGATTGTACACTTTTTTTGGTGGAGTGGAGTATATGTGCTTACTTTGCAGTGGAATAGGTATGGGGGCGAGAAGATTTGAGGCTGCTATCAACCAGTCTTCTCAGAGCCTACTGGGGGCGACGCGTCCCCGCGTCGGTGTCTCAAACGGGCAACTGTGAGCCTATAGGCAGTGGGGGCGAAGCGTCTCGCTTCGGCTTGGCACGCGAGGCTCAATGCCGAAGCGTGGCAATATTTTAGCGCTGCTTCGCGGCATAGAGCCACTCAGCACCGCACCGAAGCGAGACGCTTCGCCCCCACTGCCTTTGAATCAACACTTGATTAGTGACTCACGCCGATGCGGGGACGCGTCGCCCCCAGTATTGGCTGAAATGCAAAAAGTCTTCGCCTTTTATTTTGTTTTGCGCTCGGTTTGCACTACCTTTCGCTTCGCGCAAGGTAGGCTGCGGCTCGGAAGAACAAATCAAAAAACGTGTTTTTTACTTGCTTCTTCTCTCGCCTTGCACTACCTTTTGCCTTGCACAAGGTAGGCTGCACCTCGGCAATACAAAACAAAAGCAAGCTTTTCTTTTGTATTGCGCTCAGTTTGCACTACCTTTGTCCCACGAATCAACCTAAACAACATATCACCACCAACATGGATTGGCTATACGATACTCTTCTCAAACCTACGGCGGTACAAGCCGTTATTGTCATTGCACTGATTTGTGCACTCGGTCTCTCACTTGCAAAAGTGCGTTTCCGAGGTATTAGTCTGGGTGTGACCTACGTGTTCTTCTTCGGTATTCTCGCCGGAGCTGTAGGGCTGCAGGTCGATGCACAGATGCTGGGCTATGCCGAAAGTTTCGGCTTGATACTCTTTGTCTATACCCTCGGTCTGCAGGTGGGTCCGGGATTTATGAGCGCCTTCCGCAAGGGTGGCACTACGCTCAATCTGCTCTCGCTCGGTGTGGTCGTGCTCGGCACGCTCATCGCTTTGGCAGTGGGGTGGACGAGACTCCTGCCTCTGCAGGATATGCTTGGCGTGCTCTGCGGAGCTACCACGAACACGCCCGCTCTGGGTGCTGCTCAGCAGACGCTCAAGCAGATAGGTCTACCCACTACAGGAGCCGCCTTGGGCTGCGCTGTGACCTACGCCTTCGGTATGGTGGGCGTCATCGTGGCGCTCATGATGGTGAAGGGATGGCTCTCACGACATGAGAAGTGTCAAGACTCCGACCACAATGATGAGGCTTTCATCGCTTCCTTCCTCGTATGCAATCCTGCCGTGTTTGGCCATACGCTGGGCGAAATTAGTGGTATGGACGAGAGTAAATTTGTGGTTTCACGCCTTTGGCGTGACGGCAAGGTAATCCTGCCCAATGCGCAGACGCAGTTGCAGCAAAACGACCGCATTCTCGTGATCACTCATCAGCGACAGGTGCCCCAACTGACCATCTACTTCGGGCAGCGCGATGAGACGAACTGGAATCGCAACGACGTAGATTGGAACGCGCTCGACTCGAAGCTCATCTCGCAGCGCATCCTCATCACACGTGCCAATATCAACGGCCGCCACCTGGGCGACCTCCAACTGCGCAACCGCTATGGTGTAAACGTGAGCCGCGTGCAGCGCTCGGGCATCCAGCTTGTGGCCACTCCCAACCTCACGCTCCGCATGGGCGACCGCGTCACCGTGGTGGGCGAGGCTGAGAGCATCAAGCGCGTGGCTAAGGAGCTTGGCAACGTGGTGAAACGGCTCGACGAGCCCAACATGGTGACCATCTTCATCGGCATCGTGCTCGGACTGCTGCTGGGCAGCATCCCCGTGTTTGTGCCGGGCATGAGTTATCCCGTGAAGCTCGGACTGGCGGGTGGCCCCATCGTGATGGGTATCCTCATCGGTGCCTTTGGCCCACGGCTTCACATGGTGGCGTATACCACTACGAGTGCCAACCTCATGCTCCGCTCTCTAGGACTTTCTACCTACTTGGCCTGTCTGGGCCTCGATGCAGGCAAGGACTTCGTAGCCACCGTGATGCAGCCACAAGCGTTGTGGTGGATAGGCATCGCACTGGTCATCACGCTCGTGCCCGTGATCGTGATGAGCGTAGTCAGCGTGGTGTGCTACAAGCGCAGCTATGCCACCACGGCGGGCATGCTCTGTGGCGCGATGGCCAACCCTATCGCCCTGGAGTATGTCAACGACTCCATGCCCGACAACGACAAGGCTGCCGTGGCTTATGCCACCGTCTATCCGTTGGGCATGTTCCTGCGAGTCATCATAGCGCAGCTCATCGTGATGCTATGGTAGGCTCTTGAGGATTTTTAGGATTCCTAGGACACCTAGAACGTCTAGGAGACATAGAACGCCTAGAAGCCCCCCTCCCCCCCCTCTCTCTCGAAACTAAATCAATCTCAATAATGATCAATAACTCCCTATTCAAGAGAGCCGTGCCCGACATCCTTGCGGTGCTCGCATTCCTTATCATCAGCACGGCCTACTTCTTCACCCCCATGAGCGAAGGGCTCGTGCTCGGAGGTCACGACAGCGTGGCAGCCGTAGGCTTGGGGCAAGAACAAAAAGAATACCGCGAGACTCATGGTGGTGAGACCACCCGATGGTCGAACGCCATCTTTAGCGGTATGCCTACCTATCAGACGGCACCCTCGTACAGTGCAACCGATGCTGTATCGACCTGTGCCGAGGTCTACGCCTTGGGCACAGACAAGTGGTTTCCCGCCATTGGCTACCTATTCCTCTATCTGCTGGGCTTCTACGTACTGCTGCGTGCGTTCAACTTCAAGCCCTACCTGGCAGCCTTGGGTAGCATCCTGTGGGCATTCTCCTCTTACTTCCTGATTATCATTGCTGCCGGCCATATCTGGAAGGTGATGACGCTGGCATTCATTCCGCCCACCATCGGCGGTTTGGTGCTCTGCTATCGCGGCAAATACCTCTGGGGAGGTGCCGTAACGGCACTCTTCACAGCTTTCCAAGTGGTGAGCAACCACATGCAGATGACCTACTACTTCCTCTTCGTGATGCTACTGCTCGTGGTGGCTTATCTGGTCGATGCCATCGTGCGCCACAAACTGGGCAGTTGGCTCAAGGCCACAGGGGTGCTCATCGTAGCAGGTCTGCTCGGCGTGGCAGCCAATCTGCCTAATATCTACCATACTTACGAGTATGCCAAGGAGTCAATGCGTGGCAAGGCAGAACTCACCCCGCAGCCCGCAGCTAAGGGTGAGACGGCTCAGAAAGCTACCGACGGACTCGACCGCGACTACATCACCATGTGGAGCTACGGCATAGACGAGACGCTCACACTGCTCATCCCCGACTACAAGGGTGGTGGCTCTTCCTCCATCCTCGACCGCGACGACGCTGAAGACCTCCCTGGCTACGATGACTTCTACCAGTCTGCCGGACAGACACAGGCTGCCTTCCAGCAGAGCGGCATACAGGCTTATCCTCCCGGCATACAGCTCTATTGGGGCGACCAACCCTTCACCGTAGGTCCCGTCTATGTGGGTGCATTCGTATGCTTCCTCTTCATCTTGGGACTGTTCTACGTGCGTGGTCCTGTGAAGTGGGGCTTGCTGGCTGCCACCATTCTAAGTCTGCTCTTCGCTTGGGGTAAAAACGTGCCCGGGCTGACCGACTTCTTCATTGACCACATGCCGATGTACAGCAAGTTCCGCACCGTCAGTTCGGCACTGGTCATCGCAGAGTTTACCATGCCTCTGCTCGCCATACTCTGCCTCTACGAGATCTCGCTCCACAAGGAGCTATTCCAACTCACCTCATGGCGCCAAGCCCCGCTTCGCAAGAAGGTGGGACTGCCCGTGGCAACGGTGCTCACACTGGGCTTGTGCCTGCTTATGTGGCTTGCGCCGAGTGCTGCAGGTAACTGCATATCGGAGGCCGACATGCAGACCTTCAGCATGATGCGCCAAGCAGGTTTCCCCTCCGACCTTGTAGGCACCTATATGAGTGCCCTCACCTCTATGCACCACGCCATTCTATCGGCTGATGCCATGCGTTCGGCAGCCATTATCATCCTGGGCATGCTCGTGGTGTGGGCTTATGCCTCGGGCAAGCTCAAGGCTTGGATGGCATGCATCATGCTTTCGATCATCTGCCTCGCCGACCTTTGGCAGATAGACCGCCGCTACCTCAACGATGATAGCTTCACCGACGAGACGGCTCAGCAGGATGCCTTTGCTCCCTCGGAAGCCGACAAGCAGATACTCCGCGACAAGTCGTACTATCGCGTGGTGAACCTCAGCACGGGTGGCAATCCGTTCAACGAGACGTCAAATGCCACCTCGTACTACCACCACAGCATCGGTGGCTACCACGCTGCTAAGCTTCACCGCTACCAAGACCTTATAGATCGCCACTTGCTAAACGAGATACAGCAGTTTGCCGGCGCCATCAGCGGTGCCGAGGGCGATATGCAACGCGTGGCAGGCGACAGCATCGCCCCCGTGCTCAATATGCTCAATACGAAGTATCTCATCTTCGGTAAGCAAGCAGGCCAGGCCGTGCTCAACCCCTATGCCAATGGCAATGGATGGTTCGTCAGCGCCCTGCGCTTCGTCAAGGGAGCCGACGCCGAGATGGCAGGTCTTGACAAACTCGACACAAAGCATTGCGCCGTGGCCGACGAGAAGTTCCGCGCGCAGATTGACGGCTCGGCACTCGACTCCGGCAGCGTGAAGCTCACCTCTTACGAGCCCAACCTCCTGAAGTATGAGGTCAGCTCTACGAAGGGCGGTGTGGTAGTATTCTCCGAAATCTATTATCCCGGATGGACCGCTACGATCGATGGCAAGCCTGCCGAACTGGGTCGCGTAAACTACGTGCTGCGTGCGCTCAAGGTGCCCGCTGGCAAGCACGAGGTAGTGATGGAGTTCCGTCCTGCCACCGTGAGCACCACCAACACGATAGCTCTCATTGCGTTGGGCATCATCATCGTGGCCTTCTTCGTAGCACTCTACCTCGACGTGCGTAAGAAGAAGGATGGCGAAGACGCGCCCTCTGCAGAGTAACGAACTAACATACAAATAAGAAATAACAGCACCCGCACCATCTCCATGTGAGGAGAAGGTGCGGGTGTTGTGGCTTTTTGAGGACTTCAGCCAGTACTGGGGGCGACGCGTCCTCGCGTCGGCATCAAGAGCGGACAAGAGTTGAACCTATAGGAAGTGGGGGCGAAG
>JBNMGC010000016.1:0-33067 GCA_050873845.1 Alloprevotella sp. | reverse complement strand
GGGCTCAATGCCCGAAGCGGCGTAGAGAGAGATCTCTCAGTCATGCTCGGCATCGAGCCTCGCATGACTGGCCGAAGCGGGACGCTTCGCCCCCACTTCCTTTGGATTCACTGCTTGCTCTTGGTGAGAGAGAAATGCTTATTTTCAATTGAAGCAGATGCGCTTCTTCAGGTAACGCCGACGCGAGGACGCGTCGCCCCCCGGTAATTGCTGAGTAGTCTTATACAATACTGGTAAAGCCGACGCAGGACGCACGCCCACAGAACTATTGAGGTAGACTCACAGAACTATTGAGGTAGACTCACAGAAGTATTGAGATAGGCTAACTGGACTAATAAAATAGGGATACAAAAAAACTTGCAACACTCCTAAGGAATGCTGCAAGCACAAATAAAGGGATAGGATAATAGATAGTCCTATGTCAAATCATTAAGATTGAGAATCCTTCTTGATAGATTACGCCTTTACGCGGTTGAGGTAAGAACCATCGCGGGTATCTACTTCAATCATCTCACCCTCGTTGATGAAGAGGGGAACGCGTACTTCCACGCCAGTCTCGAGAGTAGCAGGCTTGGTAGCGTTGGTGGCAGTATCGCCCTTGAGGCCGGGCTCAGTATAAGTCACCTTGAGGTGAGTCTTAACGGGCATCTCAGCGAAGAGGATAGTTTCGGTAGAAGCGTCGCTTACAACCTCGCAAACGTCGCCTTCCTTCATGAAGTCTACGCCAGTGATGAGGTCCTTCTCGATGATCACATCGTCCCAAGTCTCCTGGTTGAGGAAGTGATACTGATCACCCTCAGCGTAAGAGTACTGATAAGGACGACGCTCTACGCGTACGTCTTCAAGAGCTTCGCCGATGTTGAAACGACGCTCGAGCACGCGACCAGTCACTACGTCCTTAAGTGTGGTACGCATGATGGTATTACCCTTACCGGGCTTTACGTGAAGGAAGTCAATGCAGAAGTAGAGTTTGCCATCCAAGCGGATGCAAGTACCCTTCTTGATGTCTTGTGATTTAATCATTGGTGTATTGTTGATTTGTTTCTTATGATTTTGACCGCAAAATTACTACTTTTTTCGATAACTTCACTGCTTTACGCCTAACTTTTAGCACGAACGCATCAAAAAAAGAGCATACAAAAAAGCAGTTGCCTTATAAGCAACTGCCTTATGTAGCGCGAGACAGGATTGAACTGTCGACCTCATGATTATGAATCATGCGCTCTAACCATCTGAGCTATCGCGCCATCGTTAGCGCTTGCGAGTGTCGTTGTTTCTCGTTTGCGAGTGCAAAGGTACGACTTTTTCTTAAGCTACCAAAACTTTCCGCCATTTTTTTCAAAAAAAATATCAGATTGTGCGATTTTGTGTGGTCTTTGAAGGCAAACGAGAGAGAATTTATGTCGTCGACTTCATGCGTACGCATACACGCGCGCGCCTCAGACGATTTTCCACTCTTTTATCCTCCTATCCGTCACTTCTCTGCTCTTTACATTTGATTTTCAGCATCTTAGCGAGTGCAAGCACCCTATCGTTGCCTACACTTTGCCCTGACTTTTGCTTACACTACCTCCTTTTTTCGTATAAAAGTTCGATTGGATGAAGTTCTACACTCCCCTACTCTATCTTTTACAGCACCAAGGGGTAATTTTTACAGCACCAAGGGGTAATTTTTACAGCACCAAGGGATAATTTCTACAGCACCAAGGGGTAATTTTTACAGCACCAAGGGATAATTACATCATAATAGAGGCTTTACTAACTTAAAGCGACATAAAGCAAGAGGTGCAAGCAAGGTGCGCAGGCTGAGTGTAGGCAAATCCATATGCTTGCATTACATTATCTGCTGATTATCAGCTACATTGCCATTATAGAGTGCAAGCAATGAAGCATTACACGCCCCAAACTGACGGAATACGCAAGCGCATGTACACACGTGAGAGAGAAAGAAAAAGTGTACAGTTTGTTCACTCTTTTTGTTAGTTTCGACAGCAATGTCGACCTTTGCATCAGAGTCAACTGAAGCGAACTTCATGGCTATTTCATCTACTTCCTCGCTGTGCCCCACCCAAGTGGAAGCACATGCGTCACTATATAGAGTGTTCCTCCATGGGAGGCACCACAAACTTTACTTCTTTGAACGCATAGGTGCGCTGCGTGCCTTCCTCTCGCTGCAATGTGAGCATGCCGATAGGAGAAATGTCGAGAATGCGAGCATTGAAAGGTCCATCTATATCTTCATACGGATGCATGCCTTCTCGACGATAGAGATGGTGCATATAGGCTGTATGGAGCAATGCTGAATTGCCATGCTGAAGCTGTCGATAATAGCGTTCGAATGCTTGCAGCAGATGAGTGAGCAAAGCTTCACGCTCTACTTCGTGTCCCAAAATCTGCAGGAGCGAAACAGGATTGGGTGCATTGCTCCGAAACTCCGACTGGTTGACATTGATCCCTACGCCCGTAAGGGTTGTGGCGATATGGCGGCCTTGCAAATCGTGTTCGAGAAGCATACCGCAGATCTTGCGGTCGTGCCAATATACATCATTGGGCCACTTCACGCTGAAGCCATCGGCATAGGCGGAAAGGGCTTCGCATACGGCAAGCGCCAAAGCTTCAGACAGCAGGAATTGGTGATTGGCAAGCACCGCCTCGGGGTGGAAGAGAAATCCAAACAGGAGATTGAGCCCAGCATCGGCTTCCCACGAGGTGCCACGCTGCCCGCGTCCTGCCGATTGATAGTCGGCCGTGAGCAGTGTGAATTCTTCCTGGCAATGAGCATAGGCTTCATCGCGCAGCCGAAGCATGGTAGAGTCGGTCTGACTGAGATGGAAGTGGTGCCAATTGGATGGCAGATTGAGTAGAAAATCTGACATAATGGAAAGGTCTCATTAGTTCTGGGGGCGACGCGTCCTCGCGTCGGCATCAGCAAATATTCAGCCTATACTGGGGGCGACGCGTCCTCGCGTCGGCATCACTATTAGCGAGGGGTGTATGCCCTAATCTTCTCGAGATATGCAGCACCGACGCGAGGACGCGTCGCCCACGGAACTGCCTAAAAGACTGGCTAATGTCGACGCGAGGACGCGTCGCCCACAGAATTGGCTGAGATTGCTTGAATGTAGTACTTTTTACTCGTAAAGAGCAAGAACGTATTACATATTACTTATTACCTATTACTTATTCCCTTTTACTTATTCCCTTTTACTTATTACTTAAATAGCTTTTGCCTGAATATAGCACCTTTTCCTCATTATAAGCATGACGCAGATGCGTGATTTGAAATGGCGGAGCGGTGCCTACTACGGTGATGATGTCGTAGCTATAGGGTTGGTCGGTCAGATGATGATAAGCCAAGTAAGCACGGGCGGCGGCTATGAGATTGCGCTTCTTGTGCACGGTGACGGCTTCGGCTGCTGAAGCAAAAGATTCATTGCTACGCGTCTTTACTTCTACAAAGACGATCTCGCCATGCCACTCCGCCACGATATCGATCTCCAAATGCCCCGACCGCCAGTTGTGATCATGCAGTGTATACCCCTTGTGCATGAGATAGAGCATAGCCTGTCGCTCGCCCTCCTGACCTAACAGATTGTGATCAGCCATAGGTATAGGTATTCAAAATTGTTTATACACACTATTTTGATTGCATATCATCGCTTGCGCTTAAAGAAATCCTTCATCAGCTGGGCACACTCCTCCTCGAGCACGCCACTCGTGACCTGCGTCTTGGGATGAAGCGCATGGGGTGCGTATACGCTAAAACCGCGCTTGGGATCGGCTGCGCCATATACGAGACGGCCCAGTTGCGACCATCCGATAGCTCCCGCACACATCACACAAGGCTCTACCGTGACGTAGAGCGTACACACATCAAGGTACTTACCACCTAGAGCATTGGCGGCAGCCGTGATAGCCTGCATCTCTGCATGGGCTGTTACGTCGTTGAGGGTCTCTGTAAGATTATGGCCGCGGGCTATGATTCGATCGTTGCATACGACTACGGCACCTACGGGCACCTCATCTCGATCGAAAGCCATGCGAGCTTGATCCAGCGCCTTGCGCATATAGTCTTGGTCTGTCATGGGAGGGGAGTATGTTGAGTTTAATGAGTTTAATGAGTTTAATGAGTTTAATGAGTTTAGTGAGTTTAATGAGTTTAGTGAGTTTAATGAGTTTAATGAGTTTAATGAGTTTAATGGGTTTAATGAGTTTAATGGGTTTAATGAGTTTAATGGGTTTAATGAGTTTAATGGGTTTAATGAGTTTAATGAGTTTAATGGGTTTAATGAGTTTAATGAGTTTAATGGGTTTAATGAGTTTAGTGAGTTTAATGAGTTTAGTGAGTTTAATGGGTTTAATGGGTTTAATGGGTTTAGAGGGATGCTTAGTATGGCATTACTTACTACATTAGTAGCCTAACTGCGAACTTCTTATCCCGTCTATCCGTTAATCAATTTCAAAGCTACACGGCCACGTTCCTCGTCGATATCAATCACCTTGACCATGACTTGCTGCTGAATGTGTACCACTTCGGCAGGGTCTTTCACGTAGTGATCTGCCATTTGCGAGATGTGGATTAATCCTTTCACCTTGATGCCCATATCCACGAAGCACCCAAACTTGGTAATGTTGGACACTACGCCGGGCACTTCCATACCGATACGAAGATCGTCGAGCGAATGAAGATTGTCGGCAAAACTGAACACCTTGGCTGTGCCACGCGGATCACGGCCGGGCTTAGCAAGTTCTTGCATAATATCGGTAAGTGTGGGCATACCCACTTCTTCGCTTACGTAGCGATTGAGATCGATGGTCGCACGCAGCTGAGGAGAAGCTATGAGCGTGGCTACATCGCAACCAGCATCGCGCGCCATACGCTCTACAAGTGCATAGCGTTCGGGATGAACAGCCGTATTGTCGAGCGGATTCGAAGCATCGGGTATGCGGAGGAAACCTGCACACTGCTCGTAAGCTTTACTTCCGAGCCGCGGCACTTTGAGGAGTTCCTTTCGCGAATGAAAGGCTCCATGCTCTGCACGATAATCTACGATGTTTTGTGCCAATGCAGGACCGAGTCCGGATACGTAGGTGAGCAGATGCTTGGAGGCTGTGTTGAGATTGACGCCTACGGTATTGACGCAACTCTCTACGGTAAGGTCGAGCGACTTCTTTAGTTCCGTCTGATCTACATCGTGCTGATACTGGCCTACGCCGATCGACTTGGGATCGATCTTAACCAACTCTGCCAAAGGGTCGGCCAGACGACGAGCTATGCTCACGGCACCACGCACGGTGACGTCGTAGTCGGGAAATTCCTCGCGTGCCAGTTTGGAAGCGGAATAGACGGAAGCTCCATCTTCGCTCACAAGGAACACGTCGACATTCTTCAGATGCAGGCTTTTGACCAGTTCTTCCGTTTCGCGGCCCGCCGTGCCATTGCCTATTGCGATGGCTTCCACCTTATACTGTTCCACGAGCGTAGCAAGTTTGAAGCCCGAACGGGCATACTGATTCTGAGGCTGATGAGGGAAGATTGTCTCGTTGTGAAGAAGGTTGCCTTGCGCATCCAGACATACGACCTTGCAGCCTGTGCGGAAGCCTGGATCGATACCCATGATGCGCTTCTGTCCTAGGGGTGGTGCGAGAAGTAGTTGCTTGAGATTGTTTGCAAACACGTGGATGGCTTCTTCATCGGCTTTGTGCTTGCTCTGTCCTGAAAATTCGGTCTCGATGCTCGGACGGAGCAGGCGCTTGTAGGCATCGGCTATGGCAGCCTGTAGTTGCGAAGCTGCGGGCGAGCCTGCCTTGACAAGCGGACGTTCGATACGAGAAATGCAATCGGCATCATCCGACGGTGAAATGCTCACACGCAAGAAGCCCTCACTCTCGCCTCGACGCATAGCCAAGAGGCGATGGGAAGTGCAGCGACGAAGGGGTTCGCTCCAATCGAAATAATCACGGAATTTGCCAGCCTCAGCCTCATGCCCCTTGACCACCTTAGAGCGGATCATGGCGGTACATTCAAACGATCGGCGTACGGTCTGGCGTGTGCGTTCGTCTTCGTTGACTCGTTCTGCTATGATGTCGCGCGCTCCTTGCAAAGCTTCGTCTACATCTTTCACCTCGCCTTTGACAAAGAATCGAGCGGCCTCCTCCGGGCGATTGTAGGGCTTGGTGAGAAGAAGTTCTGCTAGGGGTTCGAGACCTTTCTTGCGGGCGGCTTCCGCCTTGGTCTTGCGTTTAGGCTTAAAGGGTAGATAGAGGTCCTCGAGTTGGGTAGCATCCCAGCATTCGCTTATGCGCTGGCGCAAGGGATCGGTAAGTTTGCCTTGTTCCTCTATGGTCTGAAGGATGTATTCGCGACGGTGCACGAGTTCTTCGAGCCGATCGTTTTGCTCCTTAATCTGCGCTACTTGCACTTCGTTGAGTCCACCCGTAGCCTCCTTGCGATAACGACTAATAAAGGGGATAGTGGCTCCTGCTGTGAGGAGATTAATGGTGCTTTCTACTTGGCGAGTGCGCAAGCTTAATTGCTTGGCTATGATTTCTGCTATGGTCATAGGATTGTCTGATTGATAGCCTCTATGCGGGACATAAACGCACGGCGTCGGCATTCTGTTCCGTCTGAAGCGTTAGGTTGGTAGTAAGGTTACAGAGCGTAAAGGTACAATAAGATAAGCAGATTAGCACACTTTGAAAGAATGTTTTTCCGATTTTCGGCGCTTTAGCACCCTCTGAGCGCTTTAATATTGCTACCTTTGCACTCCCAATCTATAAAGAATCATACAGTTTCTGAGACGCGCTATATGCACGCTTCAGAAGGATAACGCGTTTAAGAACAATGTTTTCAGTAATAATGGTGGCACTTTGCGGCGTGGTAGCAGGATTCGGACTACGACGCTGGAAGGGCTTACGCCACGTCAATTTCACAATTACCTTGACCATCTGCTTCATGCTATTTGTCCTAGGACTTTCGGTGGGAGAAAATCGTCTCATCGTGGACAATCTCTGGACCTACGGCGGGCAGGCCCTGGCTATCTGCATTGCTGCTATGACGGGGAGCGCATTAGGCGGCTGGCTGATATGGCATTTCGTCATTGGTAAAGAGAAGGAGGGAAAGGCATGATACAGAGCATCGTCGTACTACTGATGTTTGTGGTGGGATGTGTCTTGGGCCATGTGTGTGGCATCAACTGGCAACTCCACAATCTTTCGCTCTATATATTATACGCACTGATGTTCCAGGTGGGACTGAGCGTGGGATGCAGCGACAACTTTAAGGCTATTTTGAAAAATTTCCGTCCGAAGATGTTGCTTCTTCCGCTGACCACTATCACGGGGACGGTCTTGTTCTCTGCCCTTGTAAGCATCGCTCTGAGTCATTGGAGCGTGTTCGACTGCATGGCTGTGGGGAGCGGCATGGGCTATTATTCACTCTCGTCGATATTGGTCACGCAGCTTAAGCTACCCTCATTGGGTGAACAATTGGCGGCAGAGCTGGGCACGATTGCTTTGCTCAGCAACGTGTTTAGAGAGCTTATTGCCCTAGTATGTGCTCCGCTCATTCGTAAGCTACTTGGCCCATTAGCGCCTATTACGGCAGCGGGGGTTACTTCGGTCGACGTTTGCTTGCCCGCCATCGGTCGCGTTTCGGGCAAGGAAATGATTCCCGTAGCGCTCTTTCATGGGATGCTGCTCGACATGAGCGTGCCTTTGCTCATTCCATTGGTGTGTGAGTTTTGAGGAGAGCATAGAGCTCATTCTACCATTGGCATGCACATTTACGGAATTTGATTAGCGCAAAGAGGCGGTCTGCACAACGACAGACCGCCTCTTTGTATTCTTTTGAAAGCTTATACGGAGCGTTACTTCAACTTGCTCACAGCTTCCTTGATTCGACGAAGAGCTTCTACGATGTTTTCATCGCTGGTAGCGTAACTCATACGGAAGCATTCGGGAGAGCCAAAAGCTGCACCACCGACTGTGGCTACATGACCAACTTCGAGCAAGTAGATGGCAAAGTCCATAGAGTCTTTGATCACACGTTCTCCATCGGTCTTGCCGAAATAATAGCTACACTTGGGGAAGAGATAGAAGGCTCCGTGAGGATCGTTTACTTCAAAACCGGGAATTTCCTTGGCGAGGCGTACGATGAGCTCCTTACGGCGCTGGAAAGCTTGACGCATGGTCTCTACGCAGTCCTGAGGACCTGCGAAGGCTTCAGTGGCAGCCATCTGGCTCACAGAACAAGGACCACTGGTATACTGACCCTGAAGTTTACTGCAAGCTTTAGCTATCTCAAGCGGAGCAGCTACGAAGCCTATACGCCAACCTGTCATGGCATAAGCCTTAGACACACCATTGATTACGACAGTACGTTCCTTCATACCCTCGCAACGAGCGATAGAAGCGTGATGACCTACGTAGTTGATGTGTTCATAGATTTCATCGCTGATCACGTAGATACCCTCATGCTTACGAAGTACTTCTGCAAGAGCCTCAAGTTCGTCCTGGCTATATACAGAACCTGTAGGGTTGCTGGGTGAGCAGAGGATGATGGCACGGGTCTTGGGAGTGATGGCAGCCTCAAGCTGAGCGGGAGTGATCTTGAAGTCTTGCTCTATCTTAGCTTCGACAAATACGGGTTTACCATCAGCCATAAGCACCATCTGCGGGTAGCTTACCCAGTAGGGAGCAGGAATAATTACTTCTTCACCCGGCGAAACGAGTGCCATCACAGCATTGCACACGCACTGCTTGGCACCATTAGAACATACGATTTGGTCGGGGGTATAGTCTAAGCCATTCTCGTTTTTGAGCTTGGCTACAATGGCTTTACGCAGTGCAGGGTAGCCTGCCACGGGAGAGTAACGAGAGTAATTCTCGTCGATAGCCTTCTTAGCTGCTTCTTTGATATGGTCGGGAGTGTTGAAATCGGGTTCTCCTACCGACAGATTGATGATGTCAATGCCCTGTGCCTTGAGTTCTGCGCTCTTTTGCGACATGGCGAGAGTGGCCGAAGGGGCCAAGCGGTTTACGAGTGATGAAAGCATTTTATTTGAATGTTTAGTGTGTTGCTATGAGAATGTTTGAGCACGATTAGTGCATTTGCATTTCTTTGATAGCTATTTGGAGAGTTATGCAGTGATGCCCCTCACACTACAAGAGCGGAGAGGCATCAAAGCGGGAACGTGCCTCAGTTTCTGCTATTACCAAAGAAGCGAAGCAGATAGAGGAACAAGTTGATAAAATCAAGATAAAGAGAAAGACTGCACAGCAGAGCTATCTTGAGCATATTGGTCTGACCCATACCCTCGCTTTGCTGAAGTATTTCTTTCATCTTCTGCGTATCGTATGCTGTCAAGCCACAGAAGATAAATACGCCAATGTAGGATATTGCCCATGAAAGTGCACTGCTGGCAACAAACATATTGACGACAGAAGCAATGATTAAACCGAAAAGGCCCATTATCAAGAATCGTCCCACACCAGAGAGATCGCGCTTAATGAAAAGGCCCAAGAGGCTCATTGCACCAAATGTGCCTGCCGTAACGAAGAAGGTCGTGGCAATGCTCTCCATGGTGTAAGCCAAGAAGATGAACGAGAGCGTAACACCATTAAGTATGGAGTATGCTCCAAACATGAGCCCAGCTACGGGGAACGACAAACGATTGATATTAGCCGAAAGAATCCATACTAATGCCAATTCTCCGATAATCAGTCCCCAAAATACGGCTTGATTACTAGCAATGCTGAACAACAATTGCTCATTGCCCGCTACGTAATAAGCAGTGAGACCTGTTATGGCAAGCGCCAAAGTCATCCAGAGATAGACTTTCGACATCAGTGCTGGAAATGCACTACTTCTCTCACGAATAGTAGCTTCCTGCTCATTCGGAGTGTAATTGTACATGTTGTAGTCCATAATGATAAATTTATGATAGGTTAGAATTATTGCTTATCAAACTTAGGAATGCAGGTCAGGTACATACGTTATTTCTTGCCTAATAGAACTTAGAAATACTGAGAGGACTTTGCATCCTTTCTGTTTTATAGAGTTATTAAAACAAGAACAATCACTGTATACTGAGAAACCTTTGCATCCTTTCTGTTTATAAAGTTATTAAAACAAGAACAATCACTGTATACTGAGAAACCTTTGCATCCTTTCTGTTTAATAGAAAGCTTAGAAATGCAAGGTATGACCCATGCGTTCTTTCTTGGTCTCAAGATAACGTTTGTTGTACTTATTAGGAGTGATTTCGATGGGTACATTCTCTGTTATTTCAAGGCCATAAGCTTCGAGACCCACGCGCTTCACGGGATTATTGGTAAGGAGGCGCATCTTTCTCACACCAAGCATTCCAAGTATTTGTGCGCCCACACCATAGTCGCGTTCATCGGGATCGTAGCCCAAGTGAATATTAGCGTCTACCGTGTCGTAGCCCTCTTCCTGCAATTTGTAAGCTGCAATTTTTGCCATCAGACCGATGCCACGGCCTTCCTGATTGAGGTAGAGCACTACGCCCTTGCCTTCCTTTTCAATCATGCGCATTGCTTTATGAAGCTGTTCACCACAATCACAACGTTCAGAACCAAAGATGTCGCCCGTCATGCAAGAGGAATGTACGCGTACTAATACAGGTTCATCCTTCTCCCATTCACCCTTAATCAAAGCGATATGCTCCAATCCGTTGCTTTTTTGGCGGAATGGAATCAAGTGAAAGTGACCATACTCTGTGGGCATATCCACCTCTTCGCCTTGCTCTACTAAACACTCCGTCTTCAAGCGATAGGCTATCAGATCCTTGATAGTAATAATGTGTAGTCCCTCACGCTGCGCAAACTCTTGTAACTGCGGCATACGAGCCATTGTACCATCGGGGTTGAGAATTTCGATCAGGCAGGCGGCAGGATGCATACCCGCCAAGCGAGCCAAATCGATAGCTGCCTCGGTGTGACCAGCACGTGCCAACACTCCTCGATCTTGTGCATAGAGAGGATTGATGTGACCAGGACGACCGAAACTTTCGGGGCGCATATCAGGATCAGCCAAAGCACGAATTGTAGCAGCTCGGTCATGACAACTCACACCCGTTGTGCATCCTTCGAGCAAATCGACGGTTACGGTGAAAGGAGTCCCAAGCATGCTCGTATTAGTCTGCACCTGATGCTCTAGCTGCAATTGGTTGCATCGCTCTATTGTAATTGGAGCACAAAGCACGCCACGGCCATTGCGAAGCATATAGTTGACATGCTCTGGAGTGACGAGTTCTGCTGCCATGATGAGGTCTCCTTCGTTCTCGCGATCTTCATCATCTACCACGATTACGAATTTACCTTCTCTAAAGTCTTGTATAGCCTCATCTATTGAGGCGAGTTTGAATGAGCTCATTTATATATTCTTATTTGGATGATTTTCTTTTATCTGTCGCGCATTCACAGGCCTATCGCGCATTCACAGGTCCCTTAAACGGTATTGGCGATTCAGAAGAAACGCCCTCAGGTGTATTGGGCGTCATTTCGCCATGCTCTTGAATATAGCGCTTGTACTGATAACGGCGCCATGCGTTATGAGCGAATATGCCTACTGCAATAAGCACAACTATCGCAAGGACAGCGAAGAACAAGTTGCGCTTTGTCATAAAGCGTCTTACTTTATCTATCCCAGTAGCGTGGGTAGAAGCTGCGCTAACATTTCCGTCATCCGACGAAGATGCATAATCGGAGCCATCATACACGCCATCAGCACTTTCTTCGGCTATCAATTGTCCTTTCATAACGCTTTGCAAGCGATCACAGGTGCGAACGATAACACGTAAATCACGTTGTAGCCTCAAGCGGAAGCGCCAAATTCTGAACCAAAGCACCAGTCCCACGGGGAAGAGTATGCCAGCGGCAGCATTGAGGCTCTTGTTGTGGAATGGCGAAGTATGAGCATGCGCATAAATAATAGGGAAGCCATTAAGCGTCGCCAACACTTTACGATCTTTGCTATTAGAGAGTTCCTCTATGGTTTCCTCCATTAATGCATTGATATCTTCCACTGCGGTATCGGGAGTATAACGGAAGAATGTGCGCACATAGTTGGGCGCAATGAGGAGATGTGCTTTTTTGTTGTAAGCCACGCATAAATCCTTAAGCCGCGACAGATTATCGAGCATAACATCCATACGCGGCTCCTCAATAATCACCTCTTTGCGGAAGATGTGACGACTAGAACGCAAGCCAAACAGACGGGCAAAGAAATGGCGATACGCATCTATATTGAACACCACGGAGTCTTTATTGGCTTTGTATGTGAAGAATACACCGAATGGAGCTACCACCATCGAACTTATCCACATACCAAGCACCATATCAACTTTTCCATCACGTGCCATCTTCATGCCCGAGATATAAATCACGTACCATACGATAAAGATAGCCACTGATATCACCGTGGGAAGTCCCAATCCGCCCTTGCGTATGATTGCTCCCAATGGAGCGCCCACGAAGAAGAAGAGCAGACATGCCAGGGAATAGGTCACTTTGTTGTGCCACTCTACCCAATGGCTTCGAATGTCGCGTTCTTCTTGATCTGTATTCATAGCCTTCCATTCTAGGTCGGCAGATATAGATTTTACGTTTGACAGGGCAGTCTGTTGTGCCATTTGCACTCTGTCAGCAGGAGCCTTGCTCAACACTGAATCTATTTGCACGGGGTGAAGAGCACTTAACTGTTGCGATGCATTCTTTGCTTGAGATGAAGCCTTTTTTGCTTGAGATGAAGCTTTTTTTGCTTGATTTGATGCATTCTTTGCTTGCGCAAGGGCTGTAGTCTGTTGTGCAACGTGTTGCTTCAACATGCGAAGCATCATCACAGAGTCTCGTGCTGAGATCTGCGGATGGCGATAATAGACGGGAATGGCATCCTTATAATATTGCCGGCCGATGGAGTCGAGGTCACGATTCATTGAATCTACGCTATGCTCTATCTGCAGCATATTTTTAGCCGTTGGCATGCCTGATAGCAAATTCTTGTCCATCATATTAAAATTGCTATCGAAGTCGATAAGTAGCGACTTATAATTAAATGTTTCGCGGTCGAATGGTTCGTATGCGCCTCCCTGCATCATTTGCGAGCCGCCCGATGATTCCAGACTTTCAAATTGCTCTCCGTTCCACAAATCGAGATGCAGATGTTGCTTATCGCGTGTTACTTCGAGGCGGGCAGAGTCTGCAAGGACTATTTGCGCATGGTCGAAGCCTTGATCTGTCTTATATATAATGGTCTGATAGAGCATACCCGTTGCTGTATTCTTGCTCTGCACGTAAATATTGATATTGGGTACGCCATTATAAAATACGCCTTCTGGTATTTCCACCGCGGGCGACTGCTCTTTCATACTGAAGAGCAGCGTTTTCAGTTCTATCTGCGCTTTGGGAGAAGCCACATTTTGGAAATAGAACGAAGTACACGTCATCGCGAGCGCAAATATAGCCAGCGGACGCATGATTCGAATCAAGGGTATGCCGGCTGCTTTCATAGCGAGAAGCTCGAACGATTCTCCCAGATTACCAAACGTGATGAGTGATGAGAGCAACACTGCCAATGGTAATGAATCGCGCACCAACGTGATGGCCATATACCAATAAAACTTGGCAAGGATATCAAAGGATAGACCCTTACCTATCAGATCGTCTACATAGCGCCACGTAAACTGCATCATGAATACGAACAGCACGACGAAGAAGGCTCCCGCAAATATCAGGAGGAACTTTTTGAGTATGTATAGGTCTAATTTCTTTATCAGTATCATGTTATGAGGAACGGCATTCGTCGTTGAAGCGTCTCCCTAAGGAAGAACCATATGTGCCTACGTTCTGCAAAAATACAACTTTTTCACGTGTAGACCACTTTATTGGAGCAAGAAAAACAGACAGACCTTGCGATATGCTTCGCAAAGTCTGTCTGTTTCTGATATCAATAGGATAAATAGGCTATCTTCACCTTAGTATGAATTGAGCTTCACTGCATCAATTCATATGCCCATTAATCCTTATATGTAAGATTATGCCTGCTGATATTGAGCTACATCCTCGGGAGTGAGATTCATCACGAAGGTGTGATGCTTAGCTATCTCAGCCTCAACGAAGTTGGCATATACGCGTACGCTCTTTCCGAAGAGCTCGGCATTCTCCGTAGCGTTGTGCAGAAGGAGGTGGAGCATAATCACATCGGCAGCCATTTCCATGAGATGACGAGCACAGAGGTCGTGGAATGCGGCATCGCCTGCTTCCTTCACGTGGTTAACGGCTTCCTCAAACTTGTCTGCCATAGCCTTAGCACGAGCTTGAATGCTCTTCAAATCGTCGCTTACTGCAGCCTCTTCAAATTCGCGCATCTGAGCCAAGTAAGAGCCATTGGTCACGTAGCGAATGGCTGCTACCACCTGAAGTTGCGTAGTACCCTCATAGATAGAAGTGATACGTGCATCGCGATAGTAGCGCTGGATGGGATATTCCATCATGAAGCCCGAGCCGCCATGAATCTGCAAGCCATCATAAGTGTTTTGGTTGCAATACTCTGAGTTCATACCCTTGGCGAGCGGTGTGAGCGAATCTGCAAGTTTCGCATACTTCTTTTGCTCTTTGCGCTCTTCGGGCTCCAACTTGCGTTCACGAGCGATATCATCGAGTGCCTTGTAGATATCTACGTAGCGAGAGCACTGGTAGAGCAATGCACGTCCTGCATCGAGTTTAGCCTTCATGAGCGAAAGCATATCGTAGACGGCGGGGAAGTTGATGATAGCCTTGCCAAACTGTTCGCGATCGCGAGCATAAGCCAAAGCTTCATTGTAAGCAGCTTGAGAGATACCTACGCTCTGTGCAGCAATGCCCAGACGGGCGCCATTCATCAGCGCCATGACGTACTTGATCAAGCCCAACTTGCGTTCACCGCAGAGTTCAGCCTTTGCATTCTTGTAGACGAGTTCACAGGTAGGACTTCCATGGATGCCCAGTTTGTTTTCGATGCGACGTACGTTTACGCCACCTTGATTCTTGTCATAAATAAACATTGACAAGCCACGTCCATCGGTAGTACCTTCCTCCGAACGAGCCAAGACGAGGTGAAGTTGTGCATCGCCATTGGTGATAAATCGCTTCACGCCGTTGAGCAACCAGCAACCTTCCTCCTCGCTATAAGTAGCCTTGAGCATCACGTGCTGCAGGTCTGATCCAGCATCGGGCTCGGTCAAGTCCATCGACATAGTCTCACCAGCGCAGATACGGGGGATAAAACGGCTATGCTGATCTTCATTACCAAATTCGTAGAGTGTCTCGATACAGTCCTGCAGACTCCAGATATTTCCGAATCCTGCATCACTTGCAGCCACCAGCTCTGCACACATCGTATACGGAGTGATGGGGAAATTGAGTCCACCGAAGCGGCGAGGCATCGTCATACCGTTAAGACCAGCCTTCACCATTGCGTCGAGGTTTTCAGCCGTACCGCTTGCATAGCGCACGCGGTCGCCTTCGTGGTGAGGACCTTCTTGGTCTACGCCCTCTGCATTGTCGGCGATGGTAGTGCCTGCCAGTTCGCCAGTGATATCGAGCACGCGGTCGTAGTTATCCATAGCGTCGTCGAAGTCGAGCGGCGCATAGTCGAATTCGTCTTTATCGCGGAAGTTGCGTTCTTTGAGTTCCACGATGTGCTTCATGAGCGGGTGGTTCAATTCGAACTTCAGCTCAGGATGCTCTGTATAATTATTTGCCATGATTATTTGCTGTTGCTCTTGTAATACTTAATGAGTTTGGGAACCACTTCTTCCACACTGCCGGTGATGATATAATCGGCAATCTGGTTGATAGGCGCGTCGGGGTCAGTATTGATAGAAATAATGATACCGCTCTCCTTCATACCAGCTACGTGCTGAATAGCTCCACTAATGCCGCAGGCGATGTACACCTTCGGACGGACTGTCACCCCCGTCTGACCAATCTGCAGGTCGTGTTCGCAAAAGCCTGCATCTACTGCAGCACGGCTTGCGCCTACTTCTCCATGAAGTTCGTCAGCGAGCTTACGCAGCAAGTCGAAGCCCTCTTTTGAGCCTACACCATAGCCACCAGCCACGATGATGGGAGCACCCTTCAGATTGTTCTTAGCCTTCTCTACATGGCGTTCGAGCACCTTGACCACATAGTCTGTCTCGGGCACGAATTTTGCCACATCTTCGTAGACCACTTCGCCCTTGTAATCATCAGCCACCTTTTCTGCCTTCATCACGCCTGAGCGTACGGTAGCCATCTGTGGGCGGTGTTCGGGATTAACGATTGTTGCTACGATATTGCCGCCAAATGCGGGACGGATCTGATAGAGCAAGTTGTCGTAGTGCGTCTTGTTCTTCTTATCATCGAAGTCGCCAATCTCGAGAGCCGTACAGTCGGCAGTCAGTCCGCTTGTAAGCGACGACGATACGCGCGGTCCCAGGTCGCGACCAATAACGGTAGCCCCCATCAAGCAGATTTGCGGTTTCTCTTGTTTAAAGAGATTGACCAAGATACTTGTATGCGGCTTTGAAGTATAGGGGAAGAGTCCTTCAGCATCAAACACGTGGAGCTTATCTACGCCATAAGAGAGGATTTCCTTCTCCACTTTACCTTTTATGCCCGAACCTGCCACAATGGCTTCGAGCTGCACGCCCAATTCGTTGGCGAGCTTACGACCCTTCGTCAGAAGTTCGTAAGACACTTCCTCCACTTGGGTCTTATCTATTTCGCAATATACGAATACGTTGTTCATTGTGAGTAATATGCTAATGTGTTAATATGTTAATGTGCTAATGCAGCGCACGGCGAGCTTCGTCAGTTCTGCCACGCATGCATATTAGCATATTATCCTATCGTATGACTTTCGAGCAATTCCTTAACCAATCCCTCTACGTCGGCATCTGAGCCTGTGAGGCGCTTGCTCTCTTTGGCTTTGAACACAATGTTCTGTACAGCCTTCACCTTCGTGGGCGAGCCTGCCAAGCCACATTGGCTGAGGTCGCCGTCTACGTCGGCCACGCTCCACTGTGCAATGGTGAGGTAAGGCTTCTTCTCATATTCCTCAGCATAAGGGAGATTGTCTGCGGGGCGTTCCATGGGTGCAGAAGCACGCTTATACTTCATGACCAACTTCGCATTGCGCGGACGGCAGGGAGCTGCATTGCCATTGACCGTAAGCAGGATAGGCATAGGAGCCTCAACGCGTTCCATACCGCCATCGATGTGGCGAGTCACAATCACCTTGCCATCCTTCACTTCGTCTACGCTCGTCACGTAGGTCACCTGGTTGAGGTCAAGCTTTTGCGCTACCTGTGGGCCCACCTGCGCAGTATCGCCATCGATAGCTTGGCGTCCGCCGATTACGATGTCGGGAATGCCTATCTTCTTGATAGCCTGCGACAGTGCATAGCTTGTAGCCAGAGTATCGGCACCAGCAAAGGCGCGATCGGTGAGCAAATAACCACCATCAGCACCGCGGTAGAGGCCTTCACGAATCACCTCCGTGGCACGCGGTGGTCCCATGGTGAGGATATGAACGGTAGAACCTGGATTTTGTTCTTTCAGACGCAACGCTTGTTCGAGCGCATTGAGGTCTTCGGGGTTGAAGATGGCGGGAAGTGCGGCACGATTGACCGTACCCTCCGGAGTCATCGCATCCTTACCCACATTGCGGGTATCGGGCACTTGCTTAGCAAGTACTACTATTTTCAGACTCATATACACTTTTGTTTTGTGGGCATTCGCTCCACCTTTTATCCTTTATGGTTCGTTCTAATAAATCTGAAGCATATAGGTATGGAGTGTGCCTGGTATATATTTAAAATGTTAGATTGTTGTCATGCTATTTTGCTCACCCTACAGGGCTACTAAGCGTGGCAAATTTAGCTTTTTCTGTGAATGATGCCAAGTAAACTTTGCGTTTTCCTCACTTTTTTGCCACTTTCGTAGCCTTATAGACGTCTTATTTAGTGGCTACGGCGATAGTTGAGAAACTCCTCTTTGCTTCCGTTGAACACATTGACGTCTACCTCACCATGTATCCCCCTCACGCGTCCATAGGGTGTGAGTTGCCAGTGAAGCAGCTTTACATAAGGCTTAAATTCTCCATAGCGAGCTATCCACACGTCGTAGTTTCTCAAGGCCGCGGGTGCATGTTTCAAGTGGTTGTTGACGAAGAGCTGCCCCACATAGAGTATCGGTCTCTTGCCATGTCGTTGCTCTACGATGCGGAGCCACGTCATCACCTGATGAAACAGGGCTGCATCGCCCCCCATATCGCGTATTTGCTTATCGGTAGGCTCAAGATCGAGCACGGGCGGCAGGTCACTGGGAGCTATCCACGCCATCTTTAGGAAGTAAGCCGCTTGCTGGGCGCCCGGCGTACGGGTGCTGAAGAAGTGGTACGAACCTACCGCTACGCCATGCTTGCGTGCCTGACGTAGGTCGGAGGAATAGTATTTATTAAAAACCGTCTTGCCCTCAGTGGCCTTGATATAAGCAAACGATACGGGATAGTCCACTTGCCCCTTCACACGACGGCTGCCACCGCCCAAACTTGTGATGCGCAGGTTGGACCAATCGATGCCATACTTACGCTTTCCCTTCTCATGCTGATGGCGTGAGAGGTCTATGCCATAGATGCGGTCGGCAGTATAAATCATGCGTTCACCCTGGAAGCGATTGTTCTTCCACGATCCACAGTGAACGATCTGCCGTCCGTTCACGCTAAATCCGTGTCCGCTACGCTTGCCTGCTTTCCACTCTCCCTCATAGTATGCACCATCTTTTCCATAGAATCGGCCCACACCCTCTGGGCGCATGATCGAATCAAGTTGGCCTACGTACGTGCCTTCGTCTGTGAAAAGTTCACCATTGCCGATCGAGTCGGCATGCCACATACCACGTACTACGTCGCCTTCCTTAAGAGTCAGTATGCCATACCCCTCGCGCTTCAGCCCCTTCTTTGTCTGCAGGGCTTCACCCTCATAGCGAGCGCTATCTGCCATAAGGGTGCGTACACACAGAAGCACCTTTTTTGGGCGATCTTCTATGGAGAGCGAGGGTGCGTCGCCACGCAGGCCTTTTATCCAAGCCTTAAAGTTGAGGACCCACCACGCTGGCCATGAATGCACCTTGCGCATGAGACGTGCCACATCGAGCGACGAAGCGCGTTTGCCTCCACGCTCTATTCCGCAGAGGTGACCCGATGTGTTGACCCATGCCCCACCCTCACAGGCGGCGAAGAGTTCTTCCTTGCGACTGACTTTTTGCGGCAATCGACCGACAGACTTACTTCCCAAATCATTGAAAGCAAGCAACTTACTGTTCCATCGGCGCACACCAAATCGGTAGACCGAAAATCGCGTGCTGCCAGCGGGAAGCGTCTCTTCAGCAGTCTGTAGGAGCAGGAGGCCATGATCACGAGCCAACAGTCGAGCCCGAACAGATTGCTTAGTATAGGGTGTCGTCAGCTCTGCACGGATCTGCATGGTGGCTTTGATGCGCGATGAATTCTTGATGGCTCTACGCACTTTCTGCAGTGCCGAGTCGGTCTGTTCTTTATGTGTAGTGACCATAGCTCGATATGTCATCACGTCGTTGTAGCCATCGTCTACTACGGTATGGGTGCGCGCATAATAGTCGAGTTCATCCACCTCGCCCGCTTCTTTCTTGAGCCGCTTACTGAGTAAACTATCGATGCGCTCGAGCCGCGCAAGTAGTGGTTTGCCCGTAATTACGGAGGGAGCTTCGTCAACCAACGCATCGGAAGTGACGAGACATCCGGTATTTGATACAAACACGCCCGTCTGATCACTGTAGCCGTGCAGACTGTCGGCATGAATTGCAGCATCACACAAGCTGTCGTCGCGAAGCGAGAGGAAAAGGGTATCCTTGGGGGCAAGCACAATGGCGTAGTTGCTATGTGCTTTCACCCGACAGAGTGCATCCATCTGTTTCTCTCGAGATGCGGGAATGAATATATAAAGTGTCAGCGCCACCAACACGGCTACTATTGCGATGGCGACGGGAATGAATATGTTCTTCTTTCTGATCATCGTTGCGCCCCGTAAGCGTGGGGACTTATCTTATACTTTTTGCTTACAAAGTGCGAAGTTACAAAAAATATCTGAGCCGGTGTAGTTTTTCTCTCACGCGTACGCGCGCAACAGACGTTTTTCACCCCCGCATAAAGTGTCATCCTGCACAATTTATTCATACATCACTGATTGTCAGCGGCTTATGCAGTGCAAGTAGGCTGCATTTGCCTACACTTATCCCTCACTATCTGTTGAGTTCATCATCTGTTCACTGGGTATGTCGAGATGTGGTACCAATATAATTATAGCACTGACAAGAAAACCTCAAAGGGTATCTTTTCGTTTCGTGGGCGACGCGTCTCGCGTCGGCATGATAGGGACAAGAATCCACGCGAGCAAGACCAAAGATTAACGCGAACAAGGACTAAATTCCACGCGAGCAAGGACTAAATTCAACGCGAGCAAGGGATAATTCCGTGCAATCGAAAGTGTAGGAAAAGTGCAAGTAAAGTGTAAGCAAAAGATTCATATAAATCACTGATTACCAGTAAGTAAACACCCATTCAGTGCAAGATACGAATATATCACACAGAAAACTCGCTGTAACGCGCGCGCGAGGAGACCATGCTGTGTATGCTAATCTCTCGGAATTTTGTAACTTTGCAGTATGAATCGTCAAATACTCCACATCGCCCTGCCGAGCATCGTGTCGAACATCACGGTGCCACTGCTTGCCCTGGCCGATACCACGATTGTGGGCCACTTGGGCAAGGCTTCCTATATCGGTGCGATAGCTCTGGGCGGCATGGTGTTCAACATGACTTATTGGCTGTTCGGTTTTCTTCGCATGGGAACGGGGGGACTCACAGCTCAAGCCTATGGCCGAGGCGATCAGCGAGAAGCCACGTGCGTACTACTTCGTTCGCTACTCGTGGCGGCGTGTATATCACTATTGTTGCTTGTGCTGCAACAACCGATAATCAGCCTCACGCTCCACTTTGTGAGTACCTCGCCCGAAGTGGCTACGCTCGCCCGCGTCTACTATCACGTGCTGATATGGGGAGCACCCGCTGTGTTGGGGCTTTATAGCTTGACGGGATGGTTTCTGGGCATGCAAAATGCACACGTGCCAATGGTCACGGCGATTGTACAAAACGTGGTCAACGTGCTTGCAAGCTGTACGCTGGTGTTTGCCCTTCACCTTAAGGTGGAGGGCGTGGCAGCCGGCACACTCATTGCGCAGTATTTGGGGTTCTTCATGGCTTTTGGGGTATGGACATGGAAGCATCGTCGCTACGCTAAGGGCATCAGCTTGCACCACGTAATAGAAGCCTCGGCACTCAAAAAGTTCTTCAGCGTCAATCGTGACATTTTCTTGCGTACGCTCTGCCTCATTGCGGTGACTACTTACTTCACCTCGTACGGGGCAGCACAGGGCGACCAAGTGTTGGCAGCCAATACGCTGCTCATGCAGTTCTTTATCCTCTTCTCTTACGTCATGGATGGCTTTGCCTACGCTGGCGAGGCTTTGGGTGGCCGATTCTACGGAGCAAGCAGTACGAAAGATTTCCGCCGACTCACCCATCACCTCTTTGCTTGGGGTACGGCTTTAGTCACAGTCTACACACTGGGCTATATAGCAGGAGGAAGCACACTGCTGCGATGGCTCACCAACGATGCATCGGTCATCGACTGCGCACGCCGATTCTTGCCCTATGCTTGTGCCGTGCCCGTGGCGAGTTTTACGGCATTCCTCTTCGACGGACTCTTTATCGGCACCACGTCTACGCGCTTTATGCTCCTTAGCATGATGGCTGCAGCCGTGGCTTTCTTCCTAACCTTAACCATCATGCCCTCAAGCAATGGAGGGCTATGGACGGCATTCTTGGTCTATTTGGCATGCCGAGGCGGAGTGCAAGCGTTGCTTTTCCCGAAAGTGAAAAAGAAAATAGGGGTTTCATCGTCAAGTACAGAATAAATCGTTAATTTTGCCCTAATAAGATTTTCTTACCGAATTATATCATCTCGAGCGAGCAGCTATACGCTGCGCGTTTCTCAAAAAAAACAGAATAAAAAGCAATGGCTAAATTCAAACGTATTCTCCTAAAGCTCAGCGGCGAAAGCCTCATGGGAGAACAGGGTTATGGCATCGACGTGAAGCGCCTTAACGAATATGCAGAACAGATCAAGGAGGCTCTATCTATGGGCGTACAGATCAGTATCGTCATTGGCGGCGGAAACATCTTCCGCGGACTGAGCGGTGCGGGCAAAGGCTTCGATCGCGTAAAGGGCGACCAGATGGGCATGTGCGCTACAGTAATCAATTCGCTCGCACTGAGTTCGGCTCTTGGCGCCATCGGTGTGAAGAGCCGCGTGCTCACCGCTATCCGCATGGAGCCGATTGGCGAGTTCTATAGCAAATGGAAGGCCATCGAAGCTATGGAACAAGGCGAAGTGGCCATCATCAGTTGTGGCACGGGGAGCCCCTACTTCACCACCGATACTGGCTCTTCACTACGCGGCATCGAGACAGAAGCCGACGTAATGCTCAAGGGCACACGCGTAGATGGTGTCTATACAGCCGACCCTGAGAAGGACCCAACGGCTACAAAGTTCGACGAGATCTCGTACGACGAGGTATTGGCACGTGGCCTCAAGGTGATGGACGTCACTGCCACGGCTATGTGTCGCGAGAACAAGCTGCCTATCTACGTGTTCAACATGGACGTATATGGCAACCTCAAGAAGGTGCTCAGCGGCGAGAAGATTGGCACGTATGTGCATGCGTAAGCCGAAGACCACGGGTTGACTGGTTGACGGGTTGACGGGTTAACAGGTTAACGGGTTAATGGGTTAACAGGTAAGTTAGTCAAACTATATCGCTCCTTTTAAGGAGAAAGTAGTGTAAGACATATTTACTTGTTAACCCGTTAACTTGTTAACCCGTTAACCCGTCAACCCGTTAACTCGTTAACCTACCATGCTTTCATGCACAGCAAATAGCCATAATACAAAACATTTTGTTAATTTTGCAGCACAAACACTGACAAAAAGAGACTATAATGGATTTATTTGCTAAAAAAACGGCTGAAGAGCTGATAGAAGAAGCTAGCAACGATGGCGGCAAAGGCTTGAAGCGCGTACTGGGTATGGGCGGCCTCATCGCACTCGGTGTGGGTGTGATTATTGGCGCCGGACTATTCTCGGTGACGGGCATCGTGGCAGGTGATCATACGGGACCTGCCATTATCTTGAGTTTTGCCCTCGCAGCCGTATGCTGTGCGTTGGCTGCGCTCTGTTATGCCGAATTCGCTTCGATGATCCCCGTGGCAGGGTCGGCCTATACGTATTCTTACTTTACGATGGGCGAACTCGTGGCTTGGATTATCGGATGGGATCTCGTGCTGGAATATGCTCTAGCAGCCATGACGGTGAGCATCTCGTGGAGCCGCTACTTCTGCGTGATTCTCCAGGATATTGGCATTCACCTGCCTGTGGAGTGGACGGCGTGTCCTGCCGACGGAGGTGTGTTCAACCTACCCGCTACACTGCTCATCGTACTGCTATCGCTCATCCTGATGCGCGGCACAAAGGGTAGTTCGAAATTCAACGATTTCTTAGTCGTGCTCAAGATTGCCGTAGTGCTGCTCTTTATCGGCATCGGTGTGAAGTATATGCGAGCCGATAATCTTACGCCTTTCCTCCCAGCCAACACGGGAGTGTTTGGCGAATACGGATGGTCGGGAGTGCTGCGCGGAGCAGCCATCGTGTTCTTTGCCTTCCTTGGATTCGATGCTATCAGTACGGCGGCTCAAGAGACGAAGAATCCGCGACGCAACATGCCCATCGGCATTTTGGGATCGCTGCTCATATGCACCGTGCTCTACATGGCATTTGCACTGGTCATGACCGGTGTGGTGGACTACCATGCTTATAAGGGTGCCGACAGCATTGCACCCGCAGCAACAGCCATCGCTCATATGGGCGAGATGGGTCCAGACGGGACAATCGTTCCCGCCTACCCTTGGCTCAATCGTGGCATCATCCTGGCCATATTGATGGGCTATGCGAGCGTGGTACTCGTCACGCTCTTAGGTCAAAGCCGCGTGTTCTACAGCATGAGTCGCGACGGACTTCTGCCTCCGCTCTTCTCCCACCTTCACAAGCGTTTTCATACACCCGCACGCAGCAATATGCTCTTCATGACTGTGATTGGACTGCTCGCAGGAGTGGTACCAGCAAGCGTAGCAGGCGAAATGACGAGCATCGGCACACTGCTGGCATTTGCCCTTGTATGCTTAGGCGTCATCGTTGTGCGACGCACTCAGCCCCATGCACCGCGCGGATTTAAGACGCCGTGGGTGCCCTGGATACCAGCAGCGGGGGTGCTCTGCTGCGTGAGCATGATGCTTTTCCTCCCCGCCGATACATGGATCAGATTGGTCATGTGGATGCTTATAGGCTTGGACGTATATTCTTCATACGGCGTGAAGCATAGTCACATTGGCGGAGGCACAGAGAAGCGACACGGACAGTCTGTGCTCAATGCCATTGCGGTGTTTGTGGCAGTGCTCTGCATCATCACGGCTTTCTGGCATCAGCAGACGCTGGGATGGGCAGCCGACAAGACACTTTTCTGGATTGGCACCATCTTCGGACTGGTACATATATTCTACTATCTGGTGAGGAGTTTTAGACTTTCTTCTCCCTCGCAATCTGTAAGCAAAGACTAAACGTACATTATAAGGAGAGCAATATTCAAGAGACTCTCTATTCAACACAAAAACTAAACTGAGATGGATTTATTTGTAAAAAAGACAGCCGAGGAGCTACTCCATGAAGCCGAGAACGAAGGCGGAAAGGGCTTGAAGCGTGTACTCGGACCAGGTGGATTGGTCGCTCTCGGCGTAGGTGTGATTATCGGTGCCGGACTATTCTCCGTTACAGGTATCGTGGCGGGAGAACACACGGGACCAGCCATTGTGATTAGTTTCGCACTAGCTGCTATTGCTTGCGCGCTTGCCGGACTCTGCTACGCGGAGTTTGCTTCTATGCTCCCCGTATCGGGGTCAGCGTATACTTACTCCTACTTTACGATGGGCGAACTCGTAGCCTGGATCATCGGGTGGGACCTCGTACTGGAATATGCCGTAGCGGCGGTGGCTATCAGCATTTCGTGGAGTCGCTACTTCTGCGTGATGATGTCGGACTTAGGGCATCCACTGCCCGTAGCGCTCACAGCCTGCCCCGCCGATGGAGGCGTGTTCAACCTGCCCGCAGCACTACTCGTCATCCTGCTGTCGTTCATCTTGATGCGCGGCACGGCAGGAAGCTCTAAGTTCAACGATCTGATGGTCACACTCAAGATTGCCGTGGTGCTCGCCTTCATATTTATCGGCTTCAAATATATCAAAGCCGAGAATCTCACACCATTCATTCCCGCCAACACAGGCAACTTTGGCGACTACGGATGGTCGGGCATACTGCGCGGTGCAGCCATCGTATTTTTTGCTTACATAGGCTTCGACGCCGTAAGCACCGCCGCACAAGAGACCAAGAATCCACGCCGCAACATGCCTATCGGCATCCTTGGTTCGCTCATCGTATGCAGTGTGCTCTATATGGTCTTCTCCTTCGTCATGACAGGCGTAGTAGACTATCACCAGTACATCGGTGCTGATAGCATTGCGCCCGCAGCTACCGCCGTAGCTCATATGGGACCGACCATGGCAGATGGCACAGTCGTACCGGCTTATCCATGGCTCAATCGCGGCATCATCGTAGCTATCCTCTTGGGCTATGCAAGCGTGGTGATGGTGATGATGCTCGGTCAGAGCCGCGTATTCTACAGCATGAGCAAGGATGGACTATTGCCTCCTATCTTCTCCCACCTCCACAAGCGCTACCATACTCCCGCTCGCAGCAACATGCTCTTCATGGTTATCATCTGCGTACTTGCAGGCCTCGTTCCACCCGATGTAGCAGGCGAGATGACCAGCATCGGCACACTCTTCGCATTCGCCTTGGTATGTTTAGGCGTCATCGTCGTGCGCCGCACACAGCCTGATGCTCCTCGTGGATTCAAGACACCTTTCGTGCCGTGGATACCCGCAGCAGGCGTAGTCTGCTGCGTAGGCATGATGCTCTTCCTTCCAGCCGAGACATGGATTCGACTCGTCATCTGGATGCTTATTGGCTTAGACATCTACTCCTTCTATGGCGTAAGACACAGCGTCGTGGGCGGTGGCAGCGTTCGCCGACACGGACAGACCATACTGAGCAGCATCGGCGTGTTTATCGCCTTCCTCTGCATCATCACGGGCTTCTGGCACCAACAGACTGTGGGATGGCACGAAAGCCGCCTATTGATGTGGATATCAGTCATATTCGGCGTAGTCCACATCTTCTTCTACCTCGTCAGAGGATTTATGCCTACCACTGACAAGGAATAGTCGCACAGAGCATGAGTATAAAACTGCTCTAAACTACATCCAACAAGATTAACTCACATTGAGTAAGCATTAATTCTACGACCTACATACAATAACGCGAGAGGCTGAATCTTATGAAGAGTATTCAGCCTCTCGCGTATTATTATGTTACCTTCGTATAAACTTATAAAGCAGAACGGAGAGATAGAATAGTTATACGCGGCTGCCCAATCTTCTACACCAATAGATAAGTGCCACGAAGCCAAGGATAGCACCGGCATAACCGATGTAGGAAATATTGGCATGCGAGCAAATCTGACCACCAAAGAAGGCACCGCTACCGATACCCAGGTTGAAGATGCCCGAAAAGATTGACATGGCTACAGATGTGCTCTCGGGAGTGGTAATAAGGATGATATTCGACTGCATCGCTACGTTATAGGCCGTTGCAGCCATGCCCCATACTGCACATACCAAGATGAGGAGAGACGTATTGAAAGCCATAGGACTGAGTAAGAACAGACATAGCGTCATGGAGGCAACACACCATGTGATAAACGCTTTGCGGTTGCGGTTGTAGTAACGCGAGAATGCAAGGCTACCTAAGAACCCGGCTCCGCCAAAGATCATCAGCGCTGCAGTGACCAAAGAGTTGGGCATATGCGCCACTTGCTTCATAAATGGCTCTATATAACTATAGCCTACATAATAAGAAGTCGATACCAAAAGCGTAAATATGTACGTACCGATGATACCCTTCTGCTTGAGCAATGCGGGAAGTTTCTTTACCGAGAAACCTCCTCTGCTCGGCACCTTAGGAAGTTTGAGCGCCGCATAGCAGAAAGTGAATGCTGAGAAAATACCTATACTTAGGAAGGTCATGCGCCATCCTACGTGCAGACCAATGACGCGTCCTAACGGCATGCCTAAAATCATCGCTACCGAAGAGCCCGTCACAACCATACTCAAGGCTAAAGAGCGATGTCTCTCTGGCACAATGCGCACGGCAATAGGCGAGATTATCGACCAAAAGATGGAGTGTGTACATGCCACACCTATACGGGAAAGCATAAGCATACCGAAACTTTCAGATAGGAATGACATCACCTGAAACGCGGTAAAGAGTCCGAGCAACCATAGCATTAGCTTGCGCATCTCCATCCTTGAAACCATAATCATCAATGGAAGGGACAGCAACATCACCACCCAAGCATAGACAGATATGAGCATACCTACGCTTGCCTCTGTTAGGTGAAAGTCGGTCTGTATATCGGTGAGAAGGCCGATTGGTACAAACTCTGAAGTGTTGAATATAAACGTAGCAAATGTGAGCGAAATAAGCGACAACCAATGTCGCAGCGACATCTTTTCGGACATGAGAACGTGATTATAAATGGTTGAATAGAATGAAACGGGACTAACGATGGCCAATACATACGATAGTACCTTTAAGTCTGAGTATAGTTTAGTAATCTTTTTGTGGATGCAAAGTTACGGATTAGTTCTGCAAGTGATATACGATCTGCCGTTAAAAAAGATACATTCTTTCGGCAGAATACAGAGCTTTCTCTTGTCGGATACGTACAAACGCCTTATATTTGCAATAATAAATATTCCCCTACGCTATGATTCTTGCATCATTAAGAGATGCCTCGCGCATCGCTCCGCTCCATCCAGCATTTCAGATGATATTTGACTACGTTTCTACGCATGACTTGCTCCACGCTCCGTCGGGGCGAATTGTGCTGGATGGCGAGAAAGTATTTATCAACGTAGACGATGCGCAGCTTCGTCAGCAAGAGGCGCAATGCCTTGAAGTGCATCGTCGCTACATCGACATACACATTCCGCTGAGCGGCAGTGAACGCGTGGGATGGTCTCCCTTAAGCGAACTACACGTGGAGAGCCAAGCGCCCTTCGACACGGAACGTGACTTTGCTCTCTACCCACAGCAGGCTAAGACTTATTTCACCGCTCAGCCTGGCGACTTCTACATTATGTTTCCAGAAGATGCGCATGCCCCCATTATCGGCAGCGGTACATTGCGCAAGATTATTGCCAAAGTGATGTTGTAGTCAGTGCACTATCTTGCAAGAGGGATCTTACTAATCGTATAAAAAGCATGCCCTTGGGACAATGTATGATCACCGTCCAAGGGCATGCTTGTATTTTATTCTACACTTTAAATTCGAAGGAGCGGAGAACGACTATATCTCCTACCTACGCAGCGTGAGTATCTCTATCTTGGGCCAAGCGCCAAGGCGATAAGGCACGTTGCCACCTATGCCTGTAGAAACGAATAGCTGCTGAGAGCCTTCACGATAAAGTCCGCCCCACTCTGGCATGAACCATGCAGCGGGAGAGAAACTTCCTACTTGCATCTGAAGGGCGTGAGTATGACCGGAGAGCGTAAGATCTATGTTCGATTGACCTATCACACCGTGGCGCCAATGCCAAGGATCGTGACTGAGAAGGATGATGCAAGCTTGAGAAGAAATGCCTTCTGTGGCCTTGGAGAGATTGCCTCGCTCGGGAAAGGGCGGTTTGCCCACATTCTCCACACCTGCTATATGAAGCGTATCTTCAGCTCGCACGATATCGTAATGAGCATTGCGCAGCAAGCGCCATCCCATCTCGGTCTGCATACGAGCTATGCGCTCTGTTTCTTCAGCTTGTTGCTTGGGAGAGAGTCCAGGCTGGTATTGACAGTAATCGTGATTACCGAGCACTGAGATTACGCCGTCGCGTGCCTTCAATCCACTTAATATATCCACATAGGGAAGCATTTCTGCCGAAGCCGTATTGACGATATCACCTGTGAAGACGATTAGGTCGGGCTTCTGCTTATTAATGCTGTCGACCAATGCACGGACTACCTCGCCATTGTCGGCATACGTGCCGAGATGGAGATCGGAGATTTGCACCACGCGGTAGCCATCGAAGGCGGGCGGAAGATGCTTCAACTTGACGCTGACGTGGTTGGTCTGCAAGCGTCGCCACCCCCATCCCGTGCCATACACTTGCACGGCTGCCATAAGCACGGCAAAGGCGATGGCTACTCGATGGACAATGGGGAGTGCAGATGAATGATGCCACACGAGGCCACGACCTACGAGGTCGGCTATGACAAATACGAGTTTGGGCACTGCTACGCAGATCAACAGTATGAATGCCCACTGCATGAGTGGCACGGAGCGTACTTGCAGCATGAGCCCCGCCATGCAGAGTAGTGTCATGATGGTGGGAAGCACCACGAGCAAGGTACGCCAAAAGCCCGACTGGACTTTGGTAAAATTCCACCAAATGTACAAGTCGGGCAGTATGAGTAGTAATAATAAGAGTACGAAGAAACGAAACATTCTGCTTTAGCCTTTATTTTGCTGTTCTTGCCACTTTTCGCGGGCAAACTCCTGCATATCTGTCACGGTATCCTTCTCGTCGACGATTTCCGTGCCGAGCATAGTCTCGATGACGTCTTCCATCGTGACGAGGCCGCGGAAACATCCGTACTCATCGATAATCACAGAGATGTGTTCCTTTTTCGCCAAGAGTCGTTCCCATATCTTCGATACGTTGTCGGTCTCTTGGAAGGAGAGCACGGGACGCATAATGTCGGAGAGGCGGAGGTCAAACTTATCTTCAGCCAATTTCTCAAGGATGGTCTGTCGGAGCACGTAGCCCTTGATGTAGTCGTCGTTCTCATCATTGTATACGGGTATACGTGAGAACTGGCGGTAGGCTTCGTTTTGATAGAACTCTCGCAGCGTCATGCTCTCTTCTGCCATTTCGACCACCGAGCTCGGGGTCATGATGTCGCGAGCCTTCACGTCGTCAAGTTTGAGCAAGTTCTGTATCATGCTATTCTCCTTCTTCTCGAAGACGCCTTCCTCTGCTCCTACAGTGACCATTGCCGACACTTCTTCACGGCTCACCGTGGTCTGCTGCTTATTGCCTGAGAACACGTGGGTGATCAGCTCTGCCATGAGCACGAGCGGATAGGTGATGATTACCAACACATGGATAATCCTCGCACAGGGTATCGCAAGCGAGCGCCAATAGGCAGCGCCGATGGTCTTCGGGATAATCTCGGAGAATATTAGAATAAGCAGTGTCAGAATGGCCGATGTCAGTGCAAAGAATTCTGAACCAAACACCGCGGCGCTCTGTGCACCTACACCTGCTGCACCCACGGTATGCGAGATGGTGTTGAGCGAGAGTATGGCTGCGATAGGTTTGTCGATGTCTTGCTTATATTTTTTGAGCAAGGCTGCACCTGGCCGGTTCTCCTTTTCGAGCATAGAGACGAACGACATCGGTGCTGAGAGCAGCACTGCCTCAAGGATGGAACATAAGAAAGAGATGCTAAGTGCACCAATAAGATATAGGAGTAATAGCCCCATGGAAAGATGATTTAGTTATACATAAGCCCTCGTCTACAACACTTCACGAGCTGATTGTCATCGGTCAAATAGCCATTATCTGGCGCCAGCCCTCGTGCTCGACATTTATCGTCTCAAAGGCCTTGGGCCTTGAAACTGGGCTAATAGTCGCAGATGCAACATATGTGCCACACCCACACTCAATGCATGCGGCACTTACATACTGACTATTCTGCTGCAAACTTACACAAAATAAGTGAAAGTACGAAGTTTTTCTATCCACAACATGTGACAAGATGGTTAATAATAACGCTATGAATCCTCTCATGCGTGGAATCGTGCTTATAAAAAATAAAGCGGAGCACGCTCTTCAAGAGAATGCTCCGCAGTAGGATGAAAGATTGGAATGTGTTATCCCAAATACTTTGTCAAGATGTTGATGTTGTCAGCTTCACGCAGACGACGCAAAGCACGCTCTTTAATCTGGCGCACACGTTCGCGTGTGAGGTTGAGCGTATTAGCCACCTCCTCGGCAGTCATTTCGTTACGGCCAATGCCGAAGAGCATCTTCAGCACCTGTCGTTCACGATCAGAGAGCGTCTTAAGTGCGGCATCGAGGTCGGCCGAGAGCGACTCCTTCTCCATCTGGTTGTCTGTACCGGGAGCGGAGTCATCGGTCATGATGTCGATGAGACAGTTGGAGTCATCATCGGCGAAGGGAGCGTCGACGCTCACCTTTTTACCATTTGTACCAAGGGCTTCCTGCACCTTGCTTACGTCGGTCTCGAGCAAGTCAGCGAGCTCTGCCACGGAGGGACGGCGCTCAAACTCCTGTTCGAAGTTGACGATAGCCTTGGTCAATTTGCTTTGGAATCCCACTTGGTTGAGCGGCATACGGACGATACGGCTTTGTTCGGAAATGGCTTGCAGGATGCTCTGACGAATCCACCACACGGCATAAGAGATAAACTTAAAGCCACGAGTTTCATCAAACTTCTGAGCTGCCTTGATCAAGCCTAAGTTGCCTTCGTCAATCAAGTCGTTCAACGCGAGTCCTTGATTTTGGTACTGTTTGGCCACACTGACAACAAAGCGCAAGTTGGCACGCGTCAAGCGATCGAGAGCTTCCTGTCCATCAGGTCCCCCGCGATGTATACGCTGTGCGAGCTCTACCTCTTCATCAGTTGAGATGAGTTCCTCACGGCCAATTTCCACTAGATACTTGTCCAACGCTGCACTCTGGCGGTTGGTAATACTTTTATTAATCTTTAGTTGTCGCATAGTTCTTCTTCTTCACGTTAGGGAAACGCACACGCACTTACATGTACGCTCGCAACATGGCACAACAAATGCCTGCAAAGGATGTACCAATGCAGGCTTCTCCATGTTTTTGTTATCCCTTAACGCTCATTTTACCAGACTCTTCGTAATTTCACTGCAAAATTACGATGAAATGTAATGCCTCGCCACTTTTTTAATAATTATTAAGGAGATTATTGCTCTCATAAGGTCAAAATGACACTCATTCGCATGTATAGTTGTCATTTCCTCGAAGAATGCTCCCTTGATTGCGAAGAAAAGTTTGTACATTTGCATCTTCGCAATGTCTCATTTCATGACCAACATGTATATACGTATCCGCCACTTGTTCCGACATGTAGCATTTCACCTTCGTAGCATAGCCGTGCCCGTCAAGCAGCAGTTGCCTTTTTTCCTTATCTATCTGCTCTGGACGAGCAAAGCTCCCATTTTTAGTTTCATCTATAGCGCCACGCATGGCTACGGAGGCTCTATGCTCGAGCCACTCAACGCTTTTACCTTCAATGCATGCAAGGCTTATCTGATCTGCGCACTTCTCTGTGCATTCCGATCGAGGTGGATCAAGGTGGTGGCTTACGCTGTGTTTTTCACCTTTGCCCTCGTCTATCTATTCTTAGGAAGCACCTTTCACATGGACATCTCGCCCACAGTGCTGACACTCCTGGCTGAAACGAATGCTCGCGAGAGTGCCGACTTCGTGAATGCCTACGTGCTTTCTGCCACGACATTGCGCATTCTTACAGAATGGGCTTGTTTCATAGCAGCAACGGTCACAGTAGAACGAATCTACCCCCGACTTCGTCAACGCATAGGGCAGGGTCTGCAAACAGCCATCGGCGTGCTAATCCTCCCCATCTTC
>JBNMGC010000015.1:0-33655 GCA_050873845.1 Alloprevotella sp. | reverse complement strand
GCACGATGATGCTGTTGTGAACAAGGCTTTCCACGAAGGGATCTTTTTCTCCTTCTTTTACTTCCTGTCCGCTATAATCGTATGCCTTATGATCCACGTAGATCACGGGTTCTTTTATATCTCCCACTCTATGACCGAGCAAGTATACGGCTATCATGGGATAAGCATAGCCTTTTGCCGACTCTTTCTTTATATTACGCTGCGAACTATACTGTGCACCCAGATATTGGCGGAAGCGCAACGTTTCGGTGTCGAGCCACGTTTTTTGCAACTCTATGAGCACAAGGTGTTCATGTCCATTGTCTTCACGCACCCGGGCTGCGAAGTCTATGCGAAACATCGACAGCGAATCGCGCGTCACGTTGCTATATTCATGCGGACGCACTGTGACGCTCAGCACTTCTTTCTTTAGCAATGCCGAGAGTATCGTCTTAGCCACGCGTTCATCCTCCATCATGAATTTGAACACAACATCGTATATAGGATTGGCAACTTGTACTATCATAAGTTTCTATCTTTAGCTACTTAATATGGTTGCAAATATAATGCAAAGCGATTGTACTGCAAAGGAAAAGCATGTTTTTTCCTTCTACCTCCACTTATAAATAAGCCTTACGATTGAGTTTGCCATTAAAGGTGCGCTCTATATGATCGACAAGGCGAATATCTTGCGGAACTTTATAAGGTTCAAGACGCAACTTGAGCCACTGATGTAATGCGCGGATGTCAAGATCTAGAGAGGAAGTAGTCACTAAAAGGCGAAGCGCTGTGCCAATGATGGGATGCTGAAAGGGTATGCATATACAATCGGCCACAGCGGGATAAGCGTGTACTACATTTTCCACCTCCGCAGGAGCCACCTTATATCCACCCACATTGATAACATCGTCGCCCCGACCACTAAGATGCAATCTCCCCTCAGAGTCTATACGGCCAAGATCATTGGTAATGATTTCGCCATTATGTAAGAGCCTATCGGTAGCAGCTGGGTCATTCCAATATCCTGTCATAAGCGTTGCACCGCCACATGCTACACGGCCATCGGAGAGAATGCGTATCGACGAATGCTGCATAGGACGCCCAAGGCATCCATTCTGGCAATAACCAGCATTAAAGTTATGGGTGGCAACGATGCCAGTCTCCGTAGAAGCATAGGTATTATAAAGGCGGGCCGATGGGAGAAGTTGACAGAGCCTCATCATATCGGTTTGAGCAATAGGAGCAGCACCCGTCTCGATAAACTCGATGCGGCCATCAAGTTCAGCTAAGGCATCGGCTGCAAACGTCATAAGCATACGAATGTTGGCGGGCACAAGAAAGGTGGCGACAGGGGCAGAGCCGTTAGCACGCAGCGCCTCAAGGAAACAATCCATATCGCGTACACCATCAACCACACGCACCATACCTCCTACAAGGAATGTGGGATAAAGTTTGCTTAAACTTCCTATATGATTGAGCGGTCCATTGACCACAAAAGTAAGATTAGGCTCATAGCCTTGCGCTCCAACGAGATTTTCTGCATTTGCCATAATCGTGTGATGACTTATCATCACTCCCTTGGGAAGCCCCGTGGTACCCGTAGTGAAGAGTACATCAGCCGTGCCTACGGGACAAGCCGTTGACGACAATCGTTGGGAAAGTTCTAAGAAGAGCGCCTCTGGCATGTCCTTATCCAAGGGAACTGCCACACCCCCACTCCGATGAATGGCGAAATAACGCACGATTGTATCAGCACTTGGCGAAGCTCGGAAGGGAACAGCCTTTCCATGAAGTGCACCCAAATGCTGAGACTCAAGGGTTATGTCATCGTTCAGTTGGGCATAAGTCATAGTCACTCCATCCACCACTAGAGCCAAGCGACGAGGGTGCGCTGCAGCATGTAGAGCTATGGCTTGTTCTATACGTAAAATTGAATAGTCCATTCGTGTATAGGAGGTCCTAATGGATTAAGATTTTTCGTCAAGCTTCTTTTGTACCATCTGAGCTAACGACTCTATGGTCTTGAAATTACGTGGTGTCACGTCGGAATGATCCAATTGGATATGGTAATGATCGGATAGCACCATAAGGATAGACGCTATGCCAAGAGAGTCGAGTTCGTTAAAGAGGAAGTCTGAATCTACATCGACAAGTGGAAGTGCATTTTCAAGTAGTTCGCGGATAGTTTCTTTCATTGTGTTCGTATTTTATTTTGAATTAGAATATTCTTGGTAAGAAATCTAACAGGTAGCGACGCCAATTGTCCCATGAGTGGCCACCAGCAGACTCTTTGTAGAGATAAGTGCCTCCGGCTTCCGACACTTTTGTACGAAATGAATTTACAAAGCGAAGCAAGGGGTCTTTCTTCCCGATAGCTATATAGTAGAGTTGAGGAGGATTGCTGAATTGTTGTTTCAACTTATCATCCATGTCCTTATATACATCAATGTCTTGCATCTGCGTAGAGGTGGCTTCAAACTTCCGACGGAGTCCATCGGGCAGTTTGTCGGAAATTTTACCAATACGATTTCCCCATCGGTGCAGACGATTAATATTACCATCTGTCAAGGGAGATATGGCTTGTGGAGAGAAAAGCCCCACGAAGTTGAACCTATCAGGATTATTTGCTGAGATAGCCGTCGCGTGCATGCCACCCATAGACAGGCCCGCAATGGCTCGGTGCTGCTTATCGTTGAGCGTACGAAAGTTCTTTTCGATAAAAGGCATTACCTCCTTTGGAAAAGCGGCTTCGGTACGTCCCATCCACGAACTCATGTTCATATGACTTGCCTTACCCTGCATGTACGGGCTCTGACCTGGAGCGGCATCGAGGTCGGCTATACCATTGGGCATCACTACTATCATAGGGCGTGCCTTACCCATAGCTATCATGTTGTCCATGATCTGAGCTAAACGCCCCATTTCGAGCCACGCCATTTCATCGCCTCCTGTTCCGTGGAGCAAATAGAGCACTGGATATTGCTTCGTCTTGTTCTTGGCATACTCAGCAGGCAAATATACAGAGAGACGACGTTGAGGCATACTTTTCTCAAAAGAAGATGGATACCACAATTGTTCTACCTTTCCGTGCGCCACGTTGGGCTGATCTTGATAAAGGTCGGCAGGATAGCCAGAGACGAAGAAATAGCTCAACGTATCGTCGATATCGCGCACTACTCGAGGATTCGCGGGGTCGAGATATTTGCTATTTTCCACAATAAAATGGTAGGTGTACATATCCGGAGCCAACGAATCGGAAGTGGTATAGGTCCACACGCCATTCCCCTCAAGTTGCATCATAACCTTGTCCGTGAAAGAACTCTCAAACTTTACCTCCTTCACCCCTTTCTGCTTGGGATGGAAGCGGAAGGTCCATGTATGGTCGGCATTCTCTTGTTGGGCCATCACAGGCGTAAGCGCCTGCAAGGTCCACATCAATAATAACAAGACTCGTTTCATTACTTCATGTTTTTATATCTTCACCTCTGTCAAAAGGTCTTTGCTTTCAATAGCTTCGCGACTATCCACCACACTGAGATTAGGAGCCACGCCTTCGGCGGCATAGCGAAGGAGGTCTGCCTTTTCGCCGTCTGACTCGATGACCCACACGTGATTGTGAGGATGGAGTAAGGCATAGAGCAACGATAGTTCGCCTACGTCCTCGTTGGAAATCATCACGTTGGGAGTCGGTGCGATAGTCTCTACCTGCTGTTGATAACTATTAAGGCTCTTTAATCGTTTACGAACGGCCGAAGTCACTTCAGGACCTTTATAGCGATAACGATCCTTTACAAGCGGAAGAAAATAAGCCGCCGTCTCTTGCTTCGCTGCAAGCAAGGCATACTCCTTTACGTAATAGCGATGGATGCTTCGGGTGCGTGCCACATAGCCTTCGCCCCATGCGGCATCTTTGGGAGTGATACGTGGGCGAATGGACAGGGTAATAGTACCCGGAAATACTTGCACGCTATTGCGTGGAAGCACATTGTTCACACCATGAAGTAGCACTGGCACAATGTCAAGATTCAACTGCTCAGCTACTTGGAAAGCTCCCTTGTGAAAGCGACGTATAGACGAACGTCCATTGCGAATTCCCTCGGGAAAGACTACCACACTATAACCAAGTTCTATGTAGTGACGCACGCGCTCCACGTCGAGTCCTTCGTTTTTCTCATGCAAGGCAATATGGCCGCTCCAACGGAGGATTGGTCCTACCAATCGGTTGGTGGCTACGTGAGGATTTGACACGAATACGAACTTATCGCTCAAGGCAAGGAAAAGCGAACTATCAAGCATCGATTGATGATTGCTCACTACGATGGCGGGACGACGGAAATCCTCGCCCGATTGATTGTCGATCTGCATCGTCACACCATGAATGTGCTTCATATTGTAACGGAAGCAAGAAGTCACGTAGCGACGGAAGAGGTGACGACGTCGCTCAGTGGGCTTTTGCAATTTGAAAAATACGAAGCCCAATACATACCCCGTAAGCAACTCTGCAAAGAATACCATGCTGCTGTAAGCCATAATGCAGAGCGGACGCAGCGATAAGGGACGTTGACGATAGAACCCATTGCGCGTCTGCACCAACATTTTGAAGATGAGCGGCGGAAATAGATAGGCCATCAATACCACAGAAAACATACCAGCAATAGTCACCTGCGCAAGCGACTGCAAAGCAGGATGGCGAGCTACTATGAGCGTGCCAATACCGGTAAACATAATCAGTGCGGATATAATGATGGAATGCTTGTACGAAGCAAGCATTTTCCTTCGATAGGCATACTCATAGCTTGCACCCTCGGTCATAAAGATGGTATAGTCATCGCCCTGACCAAAGATAAAGGTGGCTAATATCACGTTGACTATATTAAATTGTATATCACATAGCGCCATTATGCCAAGAATCCACACCCAACTGATGGCCATGGGGAGGAATGAAAGTAGCGCCAATTCTATACTACCAAATGAAAGCCATAGGAAGAAAAACACGATAAAGCCACATGCCCAACCGATGTAGTTGAAATTGTCGGACAGATTGTTGGCAATCGCACTATTCATGCCCACTACATCAAAACTATGCGCACCAGATTGATTGAGCACAGCTTCAACGCGTCCTACTTGCGAAGCGTCCACTGTCAGCACATCAACCACATGATGACCGCCCTCATGACGGCTAAAGCAGGTGGCAAATGCTTGTGTGGTTAAAGGCGCAAAGTAGGTCACAGGTTGTGATTGATACTGACTTTGCCATATATTGGTAAAATCAGAGAAAGCATCTGCGGAGAATCCTGCTGCCGAAGCTGCAGCATTTAGTTGAGAAAGAAGTTGCGGATGTTGCTCCACGAATAGATGCCAGCGATCAAGTCGGCGCTGTTGTTCTTCCTTAGATGTGATAAAATCGGAGCAACCAACGTGTGCTTTCACCAGCCCTTTTCGTTTAAGTTGATTGATTGCTGTTTGCAGCCGACGGCTCTTATCCAAAGCCTCATCTTCGCTCTTGTCCGACGACGAGATGGCATACACTTTCTGTCCATTACCTGCTCGAAGCATTTCATTTTGGAAATAATCCATATCTGCTTTCTGCTGGTCGGACATATAGTTGATATGCCCCATATTGGCATCAAATGTTGTATCAAGGCTAAACCAAGCAAATACCAACGTGAGCATCACCACAATGCCTACCACCCAAGGTTTGCTCTCGAGCGAGACATTGCCCAGGCGATTAAGGAAATTGTGCTTGCGCTCAAGTTCATTCCGAACTTTTGTAAGGTGAGGCAAATAAATGAGCACAAACAAGATTGTGCCTACGAGCAAGAAGGAAGCAAATAGTCCCAAATCACGCAGTGCCACCGATTGCAACGGCACTAAGGCAAGGAAAGCCCCCACCGTAGTGACATTTCCCACCAAGAGGGGCATCACTATTTCACGCAAAGCACGCCGCTTATCAGGTGTATGCTGCAAGTGTGCTATGAAATGAAGCGGATAATTCACCGCAATACCGAGAATTACCGAAGAGATGCCTAATACTATAATCGATACATCATTGTGCACCAAGCTAAGTCCACCTATGGCAAAGAGCCACCCCCACCCTATGCTGATCACGATGAGCAATAAGTTCCATACACGTCGGAAAGCAAAGAAAAGCAATGCCAAAATAAGTACCAAAGCAATGCTTACCGCGAGAATGCTATCTGTCTTTATTTGATGAGCATTGCCCACGGCTATGGCTGGACCACCAAAGAAGTGTATGCTCACACTGCCTATCTGCGCCTCCGTACTGTCTGCTGCTTGTTGCAACATGGATAGCAAACGTGCATTATTTTCTGTCTCGCTCGACCCATAGGGCGACTCCATCATCACAAAAGCGCGTTTCATATCGGGCGAGAAGATGTAGCCATCTTGCATTTCATAATTCATCTCCCCGCTTGTGCCCTGCAATCGTTGGAGGACAGGAGTAAGAAGTCCCAACGGATCGCGTCCTATATTCTGCGTAATAGCTCCCCCCGTAGGCAGCATAAGCAACTGCTGGTCGCGTTGCATTTGCTCGTCCATAAAGTCAGGTTGAGCCAGCAAGCTATCCATCCGTCGGTAGTCATTCTCCGTCAGGAAATAGGGAGCATTGGCATAAACGAATTCAGCCATTTCATTGATGCGCTCGGCATCCATCTGTGATGTAATGCTTGTGAGCACATGCGCGGTATCAGCCTCTTCGGCTTTTTCCACGAAGAGATCTATAGCTTGTTCCATTTCCGATGGATCGGTCTTTGTAGAGTCTCTATATTGAAACACTGCAAAAAGCCTGTCGGCCCCCGATATGTCTTGATAGACTGCCAACTCCTGTCGGTGCTGTGCATCCAATGGCAAGAAATCGGCAATATCTTCTTTATAGTGTAGTCGGGACACAAGTGCCGCGAGTGCTAAAGTGATTAGCACAAACGATCCTATGCCTACCACCCGATGGGCACGCAAGTAACTATAAAGATTTAGAAAGAAGTGGGTCATTGCTTGTGAGTTTTATGATTGGCTGAGGAGCGTAGTAATCTATTGGCTGCGATAGCGCATATTGTGTCAGGCCAAAGAGTGATAACAACAATATAAAAGAACGTAATTTACTCATATTCAGTTTATCTTAACAGGAAACGTTTGTTCAAGCCACCTTAGGAATTCATCTTTCCATCCACGGCTCTCTGCAGAACCAAGTGTGGAAGATGCACCAAAGCCATGCCCCCCTGTGGGGTATTGGATATAACGATGGGGGATGCCTTGACGAGTTAAGGCAGAGTCGAGCAGTTCGGAGTTTTGATACTGCACGATAGGGTCGTCTTTACAGTTGACGAGAAACACGGGCGGACAGTCGGTGGGAACATGGCGCTCAAGCGAGAGGCTATCACGCAAGCTAGTACTATGCTTACGACTGTCGCCCAACAAGGCACGGCGCGAACGGCGATGTACATAAGGCGGCTCCATCGTCACCACGGGATAGATGGGGACGACGAATGTGGGCCGCTCTGCTTTAGGAAAAAGTTCCGCTGCCGACATTACAAGGTGACCGCCCGCAGAGAATCCCATCGCACCGAGACGAAGAGTATCGATGCCCCACAGACTAGCATTTTGGCGCAGCGAACGAAGTGCTTGTCGCAGATCGTCCTGAGCATCGGGGTAGCGATGGCCACGAAATACCCATCGGAAGCCCGTGATGAAAGCGGGCACATAGGCCGTGCGGTAGCGCAATACAAAGGCTGAGATTCCATGACTTTGTAGCCACTCGCCTACTTCCTTTCCTTCATGTTCCATATCGTGCCAAAAATAGCTACCTCCGGGGCACACCACAATGCCTATATTGCCATGGCCTGGAGCTAAGTAGGGCGTAAGCTCCACTTTGGCATGATGATGCGGCACACCTTGCCACACATTGACCGAAGCCAATGGCTGAGCATGAAGCCGACAGATGGAGAGCAATAAGAAAAGAAGCATCGTCAGAACTCTCATAGCTTTGATTGGATGATAAATATGTTATTCTATTTGTAAATCAGAGAATAGCTTCTCTGCATCAAGCAGTTCGCCACAGGTCACAAGGCTACCAATGAGCACACCAAGCATCCCATGAAACACAATATTCTGCCCTGTCTGATAGAGTCCCTTCACACGTGTGCGACAGGGGATACGGCGAGCAGTGGCGAGACTCACATCCTTGGCTGTGCCATACATCGAACCTCCTTCCGTACCCGTATAGTCAAGATAAGTGAGCGGTGTGGAAGCATAATAATGGGCCACTTGATTGCTTATTCCTGGGAAGTGCTGATTGAGCGAAGCGATGAGTCGTTCAGCATGTTCATGCTTAAATTGCTGATAGTCCACGCCCCGTTTCCCCACGTGAGTGCCTTGCCATGGTGCCAAGTCGGACATGCGCATGGGGGCTAACACCACTCCGGCTATGGCTGTCTGCGGATGGGGCTCATGACAGAAGTGCATATAAAGGAAGCCGCGAGGCCAGTCTTCTTCAGTATACTGTTCGCAGTTCCACACTTCCGAAGCATTGTAGCCATAATAATTCTGATTCATATAAGGCACGCAGCCCTCCTTGAAATGAAGGTATACGGAAAAGCAGCCCACCGTCTGCGGAAGCGACTGTATGCGTCGGCGGAAAGCCGTGCGCAGTTGGGGAGCATCCGTGAGTTCTAACGTGCGGACGGGATGTATGTCGGAGATTACGATAGAAGCTTCATAGCACTGACCATCGCTGGTAAACACTCCCTCTGTGGCGCCATCAGAAGTCAGGATGCGAGTTACGCGCTGATTTGTCAAGACTTTGCCTCCATACTTTTGAATGGTCTGCACTAAGGCATGAGCCACTCGATCGCTCCCGCCTACAATGCGATAGGCTCCAGGAGTGAAGAAGTCCATAATAAAGGCATGCGTGGCAAAGGGTGTCTTTCCCGTTTCGCCCGCATAGAGAGGAAGTATGCCTGCCAAGACTTGCCGAAGAGTAGGGTCGGTGATTACGGAAGATATTACCTCATCGACCGAGCGCAGCTGATATTCGGCAAGAAGTGCATCATCGCTCGGACCATAGCGCAAGGCATGAATGGATGAGGCCTCAGCAATGTTGCGCACAAGACGGGCATAGCGTTGGAGTTCACCGCGTTGATGAGGGAAATATTGGGCCATCTGCTCGACGAATGCATCACGTCCATTAGCAAAAGCATAGCGCCGGCCTTGCAGGCCCACCACATCGTAGGCTTCACGATCGAGCGGATCGAGCTGCACATGATGATCTATTTCGAGATAGTGCATCAGTTTGTGCAGCGTCTGTCCGGGCGCTGCACTTCCCACAAAGTGCATACCCGTCTCGAAGCGCACTCCTCTGCGCTCAAAGCACTGCAAGCAGCCACCCACTTGCTTGCCCTGTTCGAGCACGAGCACGGAGTAGCCGTTCTTAGCCAAAATAGCACCCGTTGAGAGGCCACCGAGGCCGCTCCCGACGATAATTACTTGTGGTTTGTCAGACATTCTGTTCTATTTCGTTACACATCTTCGCCACTCTTGCTGCATAGAGGGCCTGCATACGCGATGTTTGTTGGCGCAGCGTACCCATGGCTTCGAGTTGCGAAAGAGAGATCGGGACATCTACTTCTATACGAATAGGCCCAGAGTTGAGATGATGACTCTTCTTGCGCAGTACGCGCCCCGTACCATAAAGATACATGGGCAGTACGTCGAGCCCCAGTGAATGGGCCATGAGCATCGCACCCTTATGAAAGCGGTGCACTTGCAGATCGACAGAGCGCGTGCCCTCGGGATAGATGGCAATGCTATAACCGCGCTCCACGAGATTTCTGAGTTGGGGCATCATCTCGTCCATGCCTCGGCTGACGGGGAGATATTCTGCATTACGAATAAGCAGACCGAAGAATGGACTATGCCACACCCAATCATTGGTGAGAAACACCACCTTGTCTGTAAAGATGAGTTGACACATGAGGTCGAGGTGCGACTGGTGATTGCACAGAATAAGGTGGGGCTTATTGAAATCTACTCCCTCGGCCACACTGGCCGAAAACTTCACTCCAGGAATGCCGTGATGAATCATGACCAAGCGAGCAAAGTGGCGAATAATGCTGCGCAGATGACAGCGCTTAGCATCGGTCATACGCCCGAAGTGCACCACGCACCATACCCACGGCATAAACACTACGAGCGAACTGATTAAGAAAAACAGCAACGCATAGAGCGTGCGTCCCCACTGGAGCAACAGTCGCAATAGTTTCAATGGCCAAGCATAGACCAGCGACACGAGTGTGAGCATCGTATTGAGCACACTGATGCGTGCAAAGTCGGGTCCTGGACGAAAGTGGCTCACGCGTTCTTCGCGCGGCGGGTAGTATACATGGATCGGCACTGAGTAGATGTCTACCCCATGCCATGCGGCCCACACCATCAGCTCGAGTTCTGCTTCATAACGCGGAGTGAGATAGCGCAAGCCCACAAGTTTTTTGAGCGGATAGAGTCGATAGCCCGTCTGCGTATCGGTCAAGGCGTGCCCCGTCTGCACTGCAAACCAAAAGTTGGAGAAGCTGTTGGCGAAACTGCTTCCCCTCGAGCGATCTACGCCCCCAAGGTCGCGTTCACCCACGATGATGCAGCCTGGATGAAGTTGGTTGGCATGAAGAAAAAGGGGTATATCCGACGGGCGATGTTGCCCGTCGGAATCGAGCGTGATGGCATACGCAAAACCACGCTCAAGGGCACGATAGAAACCACTCTGCAAAGCCGTGCCCTTCCCCTTATTATGAGGATGTGTTAAAAGATCTATGTCAGAAATGGTGGATAACAACTGCGGAGTAGCATCGGTGCTACCATCGTCGACCACGATTACATCGGCACAATACTGCAGAGCTTCACGTACAACAGTCTGCACGGTGGCAGCATTGTTGTAAGTAGGAATCACCACACAAATGCCACGATCGCGGAGCAATTGGCGCACAATGGCTCTATCAGCCTCATGATGTGCATCGGTTGCAGCATTTTGCTTCATTGCCATCGACATTTTATGGATATCTTAGCCTTAGTTTCAATATCTGTACTAAATGTAATCTGTGCCTGTACTTCATGCTGCGACTCGTCTTCTACGACCTTGCGCAGCACGCAACTGACATGTTCGTCGGCTACGGGCGATACCACCGAGAGGAATTTTGCATTCTTCACCTCGACCAACTCGAGTTGATGCCCCGTGGCTTCACCCAAGAGTTCTTTACCAAGCATGAGCAAGCACACGCCCGGCGTGACAGGCATGCCAGGGAAATGGGCTGCATAGATGGGGCTGTCGGCATGGAGCGCCACGCTGTAGGAGACCAATCCATCTGCGGGGCTCGATTGTCCGACAATATGGTATAGATTATTCTTCAGTATCATTCTGAGACATTCTTGAGAATTGGTAAGTAATGTGCCGGCGCGTATTCACATAAGTAGTATCGCCGTGTCCGAGGGCATTAACCACGTGCATGAGGTCCTGACGGAGCACGCGCTTGATATACCACTTATTGAGCATTGAGATGGCGCTGACAATGCGCACTTTTCCTTTCTTGCGCTGACACGTAAAGTCGAGAGCAGAGATACCAAACTCATTGAATAGGCTTCCTTTCAACTCTTCGCCATCGAGACGCAAAGCGCAAATGCCACTCATTCCCCCACGCTTAAAGTCGATAGAGGCATTATACCGCACCAGTTGGCCATCAGCTTGAGGCAACAAGCTTTGGGCCTTCGCCGAAAAGCACAGCACGATGGATAGCAACAGGGCACTAACGTATCGTAAATAGGTTTCCATTAATGTTTTGATTAGAACGTACATTGCGAAGCTCTATCACGGTGCGGTCATCGTTTTTCTCCAAGAGTTCCACCACTGATACCATGGAGCGCTGCTTATTGAAGTGTATTTTAATAGTCTTAAACATCTGCTTCATATTCTTCTTCAGCGGCACGAGGGTGGCTATCCATTCGGTGGAGGTGCCAGTGATAGAAGTCTTGAAGTCCTTGCCATCATTAAGGCACTTGCCCACCACGCTGTTCATCATGATGCGAGTAATCTCCTTGAACACCTTGCTCTGGTTCACATCGATCACTTGATTCTTCTTACCTCGGCTCATCATCACTTGAGAATTATTGAGTACAAAGGTATATGTATAGGGCGAAGTGTATTCCCAACGCAACTTGTTGGGCTGCACATAGTACATACGTCCGCGGCTCACCATCTTATCGTTGAGCATACGCATGTGCTTGGTCTGCACAAAATCACACTGCATAGTGCGCAGTTTGGCAGCCGCCGCATTGATTTGGCTTTTTACTGCTGCCTCGTTGATTCGCTGTGCTACGGCCGAAGCCGATACAAGGCATAGCGAGAGCATGAATATCAACAGTCGTTTCATATCACACTTTTTATTTTACTTTTTCTTAGTGAGTAGCAACGTGCTGCTCTTCTTTCTTTGCTTGATTGAATGCTCTGCAGAGCAAGTAATCAACGTACTGAATATAAACTAATTCTACCCGTACTTCATTTCCACACTACCATGCAGCCATTCGCAGATGCTCATACAGCCGTCTGCAGATAAGCGTCATTCCATCGTTCACCGCTCGGTGTACGTGCTGCCACCGCTCGGTGTACGTGCTGCCACCGCCCGGTGTACGTGCTGCCACCGCCCGGTGTACGATGGCAGGACTGAAGAATGCGCACGGAAAGAAGCCTATTAGAGAATAGGACGAAGCACGCATCAGAATCATCGTTCCGAGATATCGACAACACGATTCAGACTGCTAACAGACTCTCTTACTGGATTGCTTTACCTTTTACCTCTACTACTTAGCGATAAGGCAACACCCGCCAATGATGAGGGCCACACCCACCCACTTGTAAGGCTCTACATCCTCATGAAAGAAGACGATGGCTGCTAACAGACCGAACACATAGCTCAGACTGATCATGGGGTAGGCCACACTGAGCGGATAGTGCTTGACAATGTACATCCAAAGCACAGAACTCCCTCCAAAAAGCAGTCCACTCAGAGCAAACTCCCAATTAAGCAAGGCACTCTGCCAAAAAGCTCGCGTCCATCCGAAAGGTTGCATACGCAAAAGGCCAAACTTTAGGAACACCTGGCCACAAGCTAACAACGCGCTTTGCGTCAGCGCTAAGAGTATTACTCGCCACATGTGAGAAGGATTGCTTGAGATTGGAACTCTGTACTGAAAGGTGCATCTTCGCCAAGCAAATCGCGCAGCAACGGAGTGAGTTCGTCACAATAGCCTACCAACACGCTATGACACCTGCCTGAACGCAAGAGCATATGAGCATCCATCAAGGCCCAATGCAGAGAATCGCTTCCCTGAGTGTACGTGATGTTGTAGCCATGGCAATGAGTGCGAATGGCCACATTGCTGCCCAGCGTGTTATGGGTGCTCTGCATGAATAGTGTGGGACTAACATTGGCTTCACCCTCGGCACGCATCTGCATGAGTATCTTTTCGCTATTCACCGTACAGCCATAGGCGGTAGCGGTAATGATAGCATCGGGACGCTCTATGCCCGCAGCATCGAGTGCTTGGAGCGAAGCAAGCAGCGAAGCTTTCATGATGCGTCCCATACGGCGCGATTCGAGTGGCTTGACATATTGGCTGATAGCCTTAAGTTGCTCTGAATCGCTAAGGGTGATGTGAGCTGCTTCGCGAATGTCGGCATCTACACAAGTAACATCTGCTTTTTCACCATCAGTGGGGTGAAGCGAGAATATGAGTGATGTATCGTTGCCACCGAAGCCAAAGGAATTGCACATTACGTGGGTAAGCTCCGTACACGACTCTCCTTGAGAGGGCACGATGCAACCTTCTGCGGCGGTCTGAAATCCGAGACTTTGCGGCACGAAGTTGTGTTGCATTGCGAGCAGGCATATCACGGACTCTATAGATCCGGCTGCACTCGTGGCATGACCTGTGAATGCTTTCGTACTCGATACAGGAGGCAGAGCCTCAGCAGTAAATACGCGGCGGAGTGCAGCACTCTCACACTGGTCGTTGTTGGGAGTGCCCGTTCCGTGGGCATTGACGTAAGATATATCTTGGGGCTGGAGTCCAGCTTCTTGTAGAGCCTGCTTCATGGCAAGCGTGGCTCCCTCGCCATTGGGCGAAGAGGCCGTCTGGTGAAAAGCATCACAAGCATTGCCCCACCCCGTAAGGTAGCCGTGTATTTTAACACCACGGCGCAGAGCCTGTTGCTCGGATTCGAGCACGAGGTAGGCTGCTCCCTCGCCCAGGTTGAGCCCAGCACGGGTCGCATCGAAGGGACGGCAACGCTCATGGTCGAGGATCATGAGAGAGTTGAATCCATTGAGATGGAACAAAGACAGGGCTTCAGATCCACCAGCCACTACCACGTCGGCCATGCCCTCGCGAAGCAAGCGTGCACCAAGCATCAGTGCATTGGCAGCCGAAGAGCAGGCAGTCGAGACGGTAGTAGCTTCGGAAAAGCAAGGAGCAAAATGCCGTGCAATGGCTTGCGTGCAACTACCACAATCGTGCTGGCGGAAGTAGCTTGCATCTCTTTCGTCGCAGAGTTGCGCGAAATGGCTTTCAGTCACATCCATACCGCCCACGGTTGTGCCCGAAATGAGCCATATTCGTAGTCCACTCTGTGGATCGATGTGAGCTTCGGCTATGGCTTGCCCCACAGCCCATATGCCCATCAGCGTGGTTCGGCTCATGGGAGTAGATGTTTCGATATCGAGCTTTTCCTTGAGTGCTTCGTTGGAAAGGGGCACTTCGCCCACGGGCAACTCTGTATGTACCGAGGATAGATGCCTCATAGGCCCGATGCCCGAACGACCAGCTAACAGGGCTTCAAGCACTTGCTGCTTATCAGTGCCGATAGCCGAAATGATGCCTTCGCCTGTGATTGCTATGTTCATATGAGGGAGGTATATGGAGGTGTTTACTTAGTGCGATGCTTGCTCACGTATTCTGCCATGGTAGCCACGCTCTTGAAGATGGCCTTTCCTTCAGCCGGATTGGATAGTTTTATGCCATACTTCTTCTCAAGCAAGACGATGAGTTCGAGAGCATCGATGGAGTCGAGGCCGAGACCTGTACCAAACAGGGCTTCGTCGGCATCAATCTCATCAGGAGTCATCTCTTCGAGGTTGAGTGCTTCAATGATTTGTGCTTTAAGTTCTTCTATCAGTTCGTTCATGATGTTGGGATGTTAATTTGAGAAAGAGGGAAAGGGACGAAGGCACTTTTCTACTCTTTCGCAGGAATATCTATTACATTATATATACATAGGTCTGCCAGGAAGTGATGGGCATCGCGATAGTCGAGCCAGCCGGCCAAGATGCTTCGCGTAGCAGGATCAGAAGTGGCAGATGAGAGGATGCTTTGTTCAAGTATCTCATTGCGAGAGGGCAAGATGTAGAATGACGTCTCGCCACGATAGCCATTGCGGATTGCAATCTCGCCCGTAACGATGTTGGGTAGTGTGTAGACGAATTCCGACGGACTTGGGAAATACTGTCCATCGATGGCTATACTCTCTAAATATTTGCGATCGGCAGCCAACGAGGAGTGCTCGTTAAAAAAGATGATGGCTCGACTCGTATCGTCGCCAGTAAGCGGAGTAGCTCCATCACGTTCGACCTGAAGCAAGAGTTCGGAGGCCACAAATCCTAAACGGCTTAAGGGATCCATCTTGTAGAATTTTGGATAACCATCTATGTGGGCCTTGTAGAGTGTGGTAAGGCTTTCGTAACCATTGTGCCCCGTTAGAGGCAACTCTTTACCATCGACTTCTATGCTTACGGGGATGAGCCGTAGATGATGAGTGGCAACAAGCGAACGCGGTGTCTCTTGTGAAACGCTGCTTTTCACATCTGCCTCACCCACATGAGTGAATAGTGCCGCAGCATTGCATCCACCAAAGCCCGAGAGCGTCTTCAGAAAAGAGCGCGAATGGCACTTACGATGGTCTGCGTTCACACTGACCCGTCCCGACACGCCGAATTCTTCATATCCACGAGTACCCACGATGGTGTGTGCCTCTGCGGCATGGATGGACAGCACGGTCTCGAGTACGCCCGCAGCCCCAAGCGTATGCCCGTAGTATCCCTTGTAACCATTAGCAGGTACTGCGCTTAACCCTGCACGCTCCACAGCTACACTCTCCATCTGATCATTGAAGAGGGTAGCAGTGCCATGCAGATTGATGAAATCGATAGGGAGATTAGGATGATGGGAGAGCAGCTGCTCGAGGCATCGATACTGCCCTTCTGCGGTCTTGGAAGGAGCACTGATGTGATAGGCATCATTGCGCACCACACCCTCAGCGAGTCGCCAACATGCATCAGACGGCTCTGCACTGAGCACTGCGGTGGCTACGGCTTCTCCCAAATTAAGCCCCGTTCGCTCTATGTCGAACGGACGGCACGCTTGTGCTGACAGGGCTTTCAACGATTGGAATCCTGAGACTACAAAGCGCCCTATGTCGTCTGTGCCACACACGATGACGTCGTGATATGCGCCTTGATCAATTAGTCGCTGTGCAAGAATGAGAGCAGACAGACCTGAGATACAGGCATTACACACCACAATGGGCATTGTGGTAAAGCCTAAATGGCGAGCTATGCACTGAGCGGTACGTCCCACGGTCACTTCATCGGCTTGAGATTGTAAGGTGAGCGCCTCGATGTTGCCCTTTGTCGTGCTGAGTATGAGTAAGGTTTGGCTCGAACTAAGGTCGATATCCACGTTCTCAAGAGCCGACTTTACTGAAGCTACCACCTTGCGTTCGAAATGGGAGAGTTGGGGGGCACCTGCCATTTCTTCCAATCGCGAAGATACGAAGTCCTCGCCCACCCCAAGTTCTGCAGCCACATGAGGAGTCAAGCCCGTTCTGCCCGCTAACACGGCTTGCAGATTTTCGGCCGTGGTCTTGCCTAAGGGCGAGAGGATATTGTCTGCTATGATATAAGCCATAAGAAGCTTTTGATTTGTAGAATAGTGTTACACATCGACGCCCCAGCGCTTCCGCCATGCCTCATAGAAAGGCGGAGCGTACCATACCAACTGATAGTTGAGGTCCATAAATACTTGTACGGAATGTCCTGTGGCTAAGAGTTCGTTGGTCTCACTGTCGCGGATTTCATAATTAAACTCTATCTTAGCGGCCGCCGTGGGCACATACTCTATGTCGATGCGTGGTTTCATACCATAGCGCAAGGGGCGCTTGTAGTGAAAGTCTAAGTCGACAAGCGGTGCATAGTAGCCGTTGCTAAAGATGGTATTGTACTCTAACCCATACTGGGCGCCAAATGCCTCACGTGCATCTTCGAAATAAAGGGGATAGCTGCCGTGCCACACCACGTTCATGGAATCTACTTCGCTGAAACGAATCTCTAACTCTTTCGAACTCTTTAATACTTTGCGTTGCTTCGCCTCCATGTTATTCTTCTCTAACAGCTATTTTTATTTCCGTCTGTGCTAACAGCTCTTCGCCCACGTACACGGTGGCAGTGGCTAATGTCATACCAAACACTTCCTGTTCGATGTGTACAGAAGTGCGTATTTGCTCACCGACACGTGGCAAGCGCTCCACAGAGAAGTGACGTACGGAACCGATGAACCCTATCTGTATGCCGCGGCGAAGGATGTACTTATTGACGTAGCCTATACGAGTTGCACAGGTCTGCGCTACGTTTTCTATCAGTCCCTCGGCCGATAGCGTACCATCGCTCGCAAAGATATTGGATGGATGGATGGTGGTAAGGGTCACGGTGTTTTCCGAGTCATAGTGTACGAGTCTTTCCACCATGATGAAAGGCTCTTGCTGCGGGAGCAAAGTATGAATATCAATGCCACGGAGAAAAGCTTCGGTGGGCCTAATTGGATCTAATTGCATATCTATTTCCAAAAGTCGAAGAAGTTATACCATTGTTCGGGATAGCAGCGGAGCATTCTCTCCAATTCGCGTACATAGGCCTCGGATAGTTGCCGCACGCGCTCCTTTTGGGGAGCACTTTTGTCGTAGGTAAGGGGGGTGACGAACACTTTGTATCGGAGGGAAGAAGTTTTCATCACATTGACCGCCAACACATCAAGCGTGCGCATCGTGGCCACCTTGAATGGGCCTGAGGGCAAATGTGCTGATGCCCCGAGCAGATTCACCGAGATGCTCTTGGCCGATCCGAATATGCGGTCGGCAGGCATACTCACACACTCATTGTCGACCAAAGCTGTGTTGATCTCAAAGAGATGGCTCATGTCGGGCTGTACAGGAATGAGATGGATGTTGTCCTTGGCCAACAGGCGGTTGCGTTCTTCCATGACACTACCTTTCTCGCCACCAAACACCAGGGCATTGAAGCGCTTATGCTTAGCTCGCAGCGTATAGCCCGCTATCTCATAGTTGCCGATGTGCGAACTGAGTTGCACAAAACCATCTGTTTGGACCTCGAGCTGCTTATAGTGTTCGTAGCCCTCCACCTCTACTTGAAACTGATAACCGGCATACATGGCAAACTTGTCGATAACCACTTGGCTGAACTTCCAATGATTGGCAAAGGTGAGGCGCGCAGCTTTCCATCGAGAGAAGCCTTGACGTTGGCGCAGATAGCTATAAATGTAGCGTCGGCTCTTGCCCAGAAGCAAGCAAAACGGCACTACAAACACGAAAGTGAACGCATAAAACACGCGTACATCGACCCTACGAAGCATGCCGATGAGCCTCTTGTGCATCCAAGCCGTGCCGAAGGTGGTGCCAGCCCACTCTCTCTTGTTGTCTGCCATACGCCCCTGATGATTAGCCTACCTTGCTTTCTATATAGTCGCAAAAGTCCTTGAGTGTCTTCACACCGGTCATTTCTTCTGCTTTAATCTTAAAGCCAAAATCGCGTTCTACGATGACTACGATGTCTACGAAGTCAAGGCTATCAATGCCCATGTCGTCCTTCAGAAGGGCATCGTCGTAAATATTCTCTTCTTCTATCTCAAGGTCCTCTATGAGGAAGTTGCGCACTTTAGCTTCAATTTCTGATCTTTCCATTGGTTTCTTTGTTATGCTTAGGAGTTTTATGAGCTTATATAGTTTATGCTTTACTGATTTCAAGTATGGTGTGGCCTTGACCTATATAGTCGTGTACGGCTGTGACTTTCAGTCCTGCGCGCTCCACCTGACGTATGAGGTCGTCGGAGTGATACATCTTGCTATTGCCGTTGGCCATCACGGTGAAGTAGACGCTTGTCATGGTGAGACAGAGCGAAGCGGGCTCAAAGCGCTGACGATCCCAAAAGGTTTCCATCACATAGAGCGTGGTAGATGGTGTCATCACCTCGGCAGCCTTGCAGAGTATTTGATAGATTTCTTCTTCCGAGAAGCAGTCGAGGAATTGACTCATCCACATAGCGTCCCATGCTCCTTGCGGAAGACGATTATTGGGGTCGAGCATATTGGTAGCATGACCATCAATGCGCTCAGCTCCAGTCTTACCTGCTATGTTCTTCTGCATCATGCCGATCTGACCTGGTAAGTCTACGATGGTCACGTTTACTTGCTCGTCGTGTTCCACACAGCGCAAGGCAAATCGTCCCGTGTTGCCCCCCACATCCATCAATCGTTTGGGGTGGTGAGCAAATACAATCTTGAGTGCTTCGTCGAAAGAATGGTCGGAATAGAAATGGTCGAAACCAAACCAACTCTTCTGCACTTGAGGGTCGAGTTGGGACAATCCTTCGTAGATGGTGGGCCAGTTGCCAAGAGTCTTCAGTCCGGCGGGGGTGCCTTCAGTGAGTGCCTCTTCGAGGTGGAAGAGTCCGCGGTAGTTCACGTCGTGGTTAAAGTCGAGATTCACACGTGTGGCAGGGTCGTTGAGGAGGAACCATCCTATCTTGGAGATGGTATAGCGATCGGTCTCTGCATCGATCAAAATGGTGCCGGCGCTGAGCGAGGCCTCTAAGAGGATCTTCAGTGCATAGCGCGACAAGTGTGTCTGCTCCTGCAATTCTTCGATGGTAAGCCCATCATTGCTATCACGCAGGAGGTCGAGAATGCCCCACTTTACCATCAAGCGCGACACTTGGAAGATTATCGGAGCCCAAGCTATATACTCAGCTTGGCGCTGTGCCTCACGGGCAGAAATGTGTTCAGAAGTGTAGCGCTTGGCTACCGAGGGTGTGAAATGCATAAGTTTATAGGTGAGATTCTGAATGAGGCTGATGTCACAAACTTCGTTCTGACGGACTGCGACGTGCTTTCCCGATGCAGAGGTTTCATGACATCAGCCTCATTCGTATACGCATGTACTACTTTAGTTTAGATACCTTTTCTCCTAAAATCGAGAAAGTTTTTCCAAAACAATCCTTAAATACAAAGTCAGCGCCATCTTCAGCCTCCACGATGTTGATCTCGGCCAAAGTCTCGCCACTTTCAGTGGATACGATAGTGAGTTTTCCCCACATCTTAGCCTCGTTGCGAGGTACGAAGCGCATGGCTGCAAAGAAACTATCCACATTGTCGACCTTGAGTACGAACTTATACTTCGAAGAGGCCTTGTCTGTTGTGAGTTTCAAACTCTTACTTTTGGCGTTGAAACCATTCATAAAGCTCTGTGAGCAATCCTTCACCACGTAGTCGTAGTCTGAGCCAAACTTTTCCTTGGCCGAGACTTTGTTGTCGTACATGGTTGTGCTCCAATCGTACTCTACGAGGGCTGTACCAACGGTGGCCATTATTTCTTTCAGGTTTTGCTTACCCGATACAACTTTGAGCGGATTTCCCGCCATCATGCTCACGCACACAAAGAGGGCGAAGAGCGTAGAAAGTAGTTTTTTCATCTTACATTAATATTTTTGAGGATTAATAAAAAGGTCTTATTACGTGGATAGAAGGAATACTTTAGAAGTCCAACAAGTCTTTTCCCTCCAACTGGATGTAGAGGTCGTGGTCTTGCTCAAATACGCGCGCACGGAAATCGTAAGTGATGTCAGAAGCCTTGATGTTCTTCACGACCTCCATATCCACCCGTCGATTATCCACATTGACCGATCCATAAGGAGTATATACGTCTACTTGTGCTCCGCTCGATGCTGGATTAACTTTTGCACCTTTCACTTTAAAGAGCAAAGTCTTACCACGAAGTTTACGCAAATCGTTATCGTCATACGATGCTATCTTCACTGCCTTACCCGTAGGCACATAAGCGGCCTGACCTATTGGGATGAAATCGCCATTACCCATCATGTCGACTGCCACAACCATCTGCACAATGAAGTAGGGTGAACGATTCTGTACAAAGATATTATCCTTGATATTAAGATTCTTAGGAATTGGCATAAAGAATACGCCCTTCGTGCGATCGTCCTTTGCCGTATCTGTGGTCTCAGCAGTCACTACGGGCTTTTCTTTTTCTTGCCTTGCATTATACACGTCGTCCGTTTCACTCTGCGCCATTGCCCCACATACAGAAAGCATTGCACAGCACATAATCAAGAAAATCTTTTTCATAACAGGAAGTATATCTATCAGTTATTATTCAAACTTACGAAGTACCAATGCTGAGTTTGTGCCGCCGAAGCCAAAGGAATTGCTCAGCACGGTGTTGACTGGCATCTCCACCATTGCGGGAGCGATATTGAGCGAAGCGGAATACTCGTCGGGGTGCTCGAAGTTTATATTGGGTGCCACGAAGTTGTGCTGCATCATCAGCAGGGAGTAGACTGCTTCCGAGGCTCCTGCCATCCAGCATTCATGACCCGTCATGCCCTTCGTGGAGCTGATCAAGGCTCGTTCGCCCCCGAAGAGCTTGTTCAAAGCCATAGCTTCGTACATATCGCCTTGATGGGTAGAAGTGGCGTGAGCATTCACATAGTCAATGTCGGCGGGCGTAAGGTTGGCTGCCTTGAGTGCTCTCGACATAGCCGTCACGCTGCCTTGGTCGCTCGGCTCGCTGATACCACCTCCATTGCTTGAGAATCCGTAGCCGCACACTTCCGCCAGGATATGGGCTCCACGTGCCAGAGCGTGCTCATAGTCCTCGAGCACCAATGCTGCTGCGCCACCGCTGGGCACAAGGCCATCGCGGTCGCGATCGAAGGGCCGACTGGCTTTTGAAGAATCGTCCATGCGAGTAGAGAAGGCCCCAAGTGCGTCGAACGACGACATGGAGTACATATTCGTCTCCTGTGCTCCACCACAAAGCACCACATCTTGTAGCCCTTGCTGAATGAGCATGCTTCCAAGACCGATGGAGTGGCTACCACTGGCACAGGCGGCACTCACCGTGAAGTTGATGCCACGCAGGTGGAAGATGGTGGAGAGGTTCATATTCACCGTAGAGTTCATCGACTGAAAGATGATGCCGTAGCCCATCATGGCAGAGTCATGTTTCTCCATCATCACGGTGTGGCCCTCGATCACAGCTTTTGCGCTCGAGTCATTGCCGAAGATACAGCCCACTTCGTTTTCGCGCAGATAAGCATCATCAATACCTGCTTGCGCAAAGGCTTGACTCGAAGCCATGTAGGCATAGCGAGCTTCTTCCGACATGCCAGCGCGGGTATGGCGGTCGAGCATTTTCTTGGTAATAACGGGATCGGGAACGATACCCGTCAGGGCCGAACGATAGCCATATTCCAATCGTTCGGGCTGCAAGCCTATGCCCGACTTGCCCTCGCGCAGCGACTGCGTCACTTGCTCTATGTCTGTACCGAGGCAGGACCAAATGCCCACGCCCGTAATGACTACTCTACGATTCATTCTTTTATATTTTTTCTATTGCGGTCTCGGGTTGCAACGCTGACGGATAGCGATGAGCATCCGCCCTCGTTACAACTTGAGAATATGTTTTCTTAGAAGTCGAAAGAAATGCCTCCTTGAACGGCTGAGTATCCGCTTTTTAGGTCGTTGTCCATACGGAACATATCATAACCGATATTTAGGCTTAGACCAGCTTTTGACCCACTGAAATAGAAGTGCCACCCCAAAGAGGGTGAGATAACCCATCCATTGGTTTTACCAAAAGCATAACCCACTCGTGCTTCTATGAAAGGTGCGCTACGACTATTGGTCATCTTATTGAAATCGGTGCGCACGTGTAAGAACACAGGTATCGAGGTATCCAAGTTATTATCTTTTGGATAACCCTCAGGATTATTTTGAAACCAACCGATATAGCCGATACCACCACCGATAAACATTCCATTCTTAAAATATTTACCATGTGAGGTAAGTACTGAAATTCTATCTGTTGTATATGTAGTATTCGAACCAAGCGAATAGTTTATCGTCACGAAACCACGATAACGAGGTGCCTTATCCCATACTGCAGGACCTACAAGTTCTTGTGCCTGTTCTTTTGTAAGAGCACCACTTTCTATTAGAGCCTTTCGTTCTGCAGCCAACCGATCCGCATCAAGTTTTCTATTCAAAGAACTGATACGAGACATCTCATCGTTTAGCTGTTTGAGCTCTGATGAACTCGCGTTACGCTTAGTAACGATTTTTTCAATAGCCGGAGTACTGCATACATATACTTCTTTGCTATTAACGATGGTCGTATTGTACTCGTCCTTTTGCTTTATCTGCCCCAGACAAGGGATATCACCCCTCACGTAAACTACCGAGAGGGAGTCGGGCGAGAGGATACCATAGCTTTGCTTCTCATCCTTACCGAGTTTGTATTTCAGCATAAGAATGTCGTCTTTCAACGAAAGAGTGTATCCGCCCGTTTGGATTTTAATGGAGTCAGAACCTACGAAATCTGCGTAACCATATAGCGGTTTGTCATCCTGTAACAACCGAATAGTTGTATAGTGCGACTGCGCTAAAGCGCGAAGCGAGCCTACGGTTATCAAGGAGGTTAAAGCTAAAATTTTACCCCCCCGATAAGTCCTTTGGCGAGAGGCAAGAAGATATTGCTTTTATGCATAGAAGTATGTTTTAGAGGTTAATTAAAATTTTCTGTTATCTTTTATCGTTACTCTTTAGAAGTCGAGCGACACGCCGATGCGAACACCCTTACTATCCACTCCATGAGTAAAGCTATAGCTGTAATTGTAATACCAATTATAATAATAAGCATCATAGTCTAATCTCTGCATTGCATAACCTATATATGCGCTCAGCCCTATATTACTATGACCAAAATAGAAATGGCAACCTATTGAAGGAGCTACATAATAGCCATGACTATTCATAAAACTATAGCCCACTTTTACATCTACGAATGGCGACACATTACGTCGAATGGATTTATGGAATTCTGTACGAAAATGTGCAAATACAGGTATTGTATAAAAATCAGAGTCACTCCAATAATCAAAGCCCGTACCTGCGCCCACATAGAGATAAGGAATTATCTGGCAACCAAACGAAGCGAGTAAGCCAAAGCGATTGTCAGCATAATCTCCTACTCCAATCGTATTGTTCTGCTCTATGAATCCACGAAAGCGAGGAGCCTTTTCCCAACCATAGAGTTCATCAAGGTCATCGTTGGAAGAATAAGGATTATCATAATGATAGGTATAATTCTCATTTGACCGAGACTTCGCGCGGCTCTGCTCTTTCTGAATCTTCTGTACCTCCGTCATGGGATAGACGAATACACTGCCATCAGCTGTGCGCACTTTCACGTTTCCATCGGGCACTTGCTCAATGACAATACCGCGTATTATGCTACCATTCTTCAGATAGACAACGTCCTGCAAACTTTGAGCAGAAATCGAGCCTATGCTCATCACGGCAAAAGCTAATAATGCTAAGGTCTTTTTCATAGTCAATATTGTTTTTAGTTTTACTTTGTACCAGCAAGTCTATCGGTTCAGAGTCCCCCCGTGATGCCAATTACCTCGCCCGTGATGTACGCAGCATCGTCGGAAGCGAGGAAAGCTACGAGAGCAGCCACTTCTTCGGGACGACCAAAGCGACCCACGGGGATATTTTTCTTAAGCTCATCTTGCGGGAGATCTTCCGTCATGTCCGTACTGATAAATCCTGGTGCTACGGCATTCACCGTCACCTGCCGAGCCGCTACTTCGCGAGCCAAAGCCTTCGTAGCGCCTATCAATGCCGCCTTAGCAGCACTATAGTTCACTTGACCAGCCATGCCTTGCAATCCCGACACGGAGGATATGTTGATGATGCGTCCACCCCGTCGGCGCGGCATCATGTGCTTGAGCAGACGGCGCGTCACGTAGAAGAAGCCATTGAGCGTGGTGTCGAGCACGGCATGCCAATCTTCCTCGGGCATCATAAACATCACGTTGTCGCGACGTATACCTGCATTGTTGACCAACACCGAGATGTATTCGCCAGGGTGCGTCTGCTCCCATTGATCGATCGCAGCATCAGCCGCTTGCGGATCTGCAACATCGAAAGGAAGGAGTTCTGCAGCATGGCCCTGTGCTTCGATTTCATACTTTAAGGCAAGTGCTTCGGCCTCGCTGCTGCGATAGTTTATGATCACTATATAGTCTTTTGCCAAGCGCTGTGCCACGGCTTTTCCTATACCGCGAGAGGCACCTGTTACAAGGGCGTACTTCATACGTATCTCAATATTTCTGTTTACTTGTGCAAATGTATATAATTAATATTTACCCCCCCCGATTAAAGACTCTTTAACTATAAAATTCTTAATATTATTCTTCACACATGCTCTTTCGCAGTGTTAATACTGAGGTCTCTTATTATTTTGCATCTGAGAGAGCGAGAGAAGTTGTCGTAAATGATAAGACGCTTTCATGTAAACTCTCCTTGGCTATCGATTGCCTTATGTCAAAAAAAACAAGCTGTGTAAAAGGTATGCTTATGCCTAATGCAAACTGACCATTCGGTCAAATCAAAAAGTTATGAATTCGTAAAGGAACTGAACCGCTCTACGCGCGCGCACATCAGACGTTTTTTACCCCTTTTATCGTCCAATCCGTCACTCGCACAGTGTAACTTACTGATACACAAGGCATTGCGAAGTGCAAGTAACTGCATTTTGCTGTCACTTTAGCCTCACTTTGCTATCACAAATCTCCCACCGCAACGATTTTACAAGAAGGAGGGATAATATAATCGGTAAGGAGGGATAATTAAATCCGTAGGAGGGATCGCTGAAAGACATGGATGGGAAATAAACTCAACAATACACTCTTTTTAGGAAACGACAGAAAAGTGACGGAGGAAGTGCAAGCAAAAATTAATCCCTACACGACTGATACGATGTGATTTTCAACAAGATAAGTACGAAAGAAGTAAGAGTGCAAGATAATCTATGGTAAAATCCTCGGAACATGCAGGCGCACATATGCGGGCGCGAGGCGTGAAGCAGAAAAAGTGTACAGATTGTTCACTCTTTTTGCAACATCGAACAATGAGCCTTATCTTTGCACTCACAAAATTTTATCCACGCTGTGCTGATTTTATCTTGCACAGACGACCATATAAAAAAAGGCTCTTGGCATAATATAGCCAAGAGACACAATATGAGATACAAGGCAAGATATACTTGTCCTTATCAATGAGCATGAATATGTACTGTGTTAGCCGATACCGGGGACAATGCGTCCTCGCTTCGGCATCTCATACACGAATAAGAAGTCTACTCATAGAAAATGGAAAAACCATTGCTATGCCGATGCGGGACGCATCGCCCACAAAACTGAGTGAGGGGCATTCTTAGCGATGCCGACGCGAGGACGCGTCGCCCCCGGTATTGGCTAAAAAGCCACAAGGGAGATATAGTCCTTAGAAGCTTGAAAGTTACTTGCTTTCCTTTTCAGCCTTGATTTGGTCGGCTACGGCCTTGATCTTCTGGCTGATTTCTTCGAGGTCGGACTTGAGACGGGCTACCTTCTTCTCAATGTCGGCCACGAGGGAGTTGCCCTTCTTGGAGCTTGAACGGAAGAATGTGAGGTTGGTCTCGTAGGTCTGGATCTCTTGCTTCTTGGCATCGAAGATGCTCTGCAAGCGGCTGCGCTCACGGGTGAGTTCCGAACCGCCCTTGTCGGCTACGGTCTTGCGGAAGTTGTCCATGCGACGGCGACCTGCCGATTCGTGGAGTGCATCGTAGATTTTATCGCAGAGTTCGCGATAGCGACGATAGATCTTCTCCTTCTTGCTATAGGGCACGTGGCCTGTTTCGTTCCAGCGAGCCTGGAGGTCGCGCACGGCTTGCAGCATGTTGTCGCCTGCTTCGGAGGCAAGCTTTTCGAGGTCGGAGATGATGCCTTTCTTTATTTCGAGATTGGCCTCTTCTTCCTTGCGCTGTCCGGCATTGGCTTCGGTCTTCTTGTCGAAGAAGTAGTTGCAAGCATCGTTGAAGCGCTTCCAAATGGCGTCTGATACCTTGTGAGGCACGGCGCCGATGGTTTTCCACTGCTTCTGAAGTTCTATGAACTTATTGGTTGTGGCGCCCCAGTCGGTGCTTTCCTTCAGAGCTTCGGCCTTTTCTACAAGGGCGTTTTTCGCTGCGAGATTAGCATTGAGTTTCTCGCGATTGGCCTTGAAATAGGCGGTCTTGGCTTGAAAGAAGCGATCGCAGGCAGTGCGGAAACGCTCAAAGATCTCGTTGTTTACCTTGCGGGGAGTGAAGCCGATGGTCTTCCACTCGGCTTGGTATGCCAATATTTGCTTGGTGGTCTCTTCCCACTGGGCATAGGTTTTAAGGGGTTCGAGGTCGATGTTCTCTACCTTCTGGCAGAGTTCGGTCTTCTTCTCAAGGTTTTGTTCTTCCTGGGCTTTGATTTGCTCGAAGTGGTCTTGATGACGCTTGTTGATGACGGTAGAAGCGTCTTTGAAGCGTTTCCAGATTTGCTCGCGCAGTTCCTTGGCCACAGGGCCTGTTTCACGGTATTCCTGATGGAGCTTCTGAAGCTGATGGAAGGCTGAGATGGGGTCTTCTACTTCAGCCAGTTTCTCAGCTGCTTCGCAGAGATGGGTCTTGATTTCAAGGTTTTTCTTGAAGTCGTAAGCACGCATCTCGTGGTTGAGACGGAGCTGGTCGTAGAACTGCTCGGTATAGAGTTGATAGTTTTTCCAAAGTTCGGTGGCATTCTCTGCAGGCACTTGCTTGATTTCCTTCCACTCTGCCTGAAGGTCTTTCACTTCGTTGTAGCCTTTGTCGGCCGATTCGGGAGTGGCAGCGAGTTCCTTGATGCGCTCGATTATCTCTTGCTTGCGCTTGAGGTTGGCTTGCTTCTCGGCTTCTACGGCTTGTGCTGCTTTGTTGCGGAGTTCGCGGATGAGCGAGAACTGTGCTTTGAAGTTTTCCTCCTCCATATCGGGAGCGGGACGGAAGTCTTCTGCCTTACCACCTTCGCTGATGAAAAGGTCACGTGCGGCGGTCACTTCGGCATTGTGGAAACGGTAGTAGAGCATCTTCAGATGATCGAGTTCGGCGCGTTCCACATTTCCGCCGCTGTATACGATTTCCTTCAAGCGCTCTACCACTTCGCTTTTTGTAGTGGGCTCGGGGCGCTTTTCGGAGGCTTGAGATTCGGTAATGTCTGTGTTGGCGGCAGCCTCAGCGTTGGCAGATGTCGTGGCTTCGGCGCCCTGGGGTTCTACAACAGAAGTAGCGGCAGCGGTGCTTTGAGCCTGCTCTGCTGCTTCGGTGGTGTTCTTAATTTCGTCCATGTCTGTTTGGATAGGGTCGTTCGGATAAATTACAAAATTGTATAGTGAACTGCAAATGTGCAGTTTTATTGCTTATTAGCCAAGTATTTAGGCGGAAAAAACTCGATTTTGTGGCATTATAGCCATGCTTTCCAGCGGAATAGGCCATAGAAGAGGCCTGTGACGACGATTGACACGATGATTACCACAGGGAATCCCCACCATACAGTCTCCATTCCATTGATGAGGTTCATACCGAATATACTGGCGATGAGTGTGGGAAACATGAGGATGATGGACACGGAGGTCATTTGCTTCATCACGCCAGCCATATTGTTGTTGATGATGCTGGCGTAGGTTTCCATCGTGGAGTCGAGGATGTTGGTATAGATATTGGTGGTCTCGCGTGCCTGATTCATCTCGATGGTGACGTCTTCGATGAGGTCGGCATCGAGTTCATCGACAGGGAGCTTAAACTTCAGTTTGGACAGTAGCGTTTCGTTGCCACGGATTGAGGTAATGAAGTAGGTCAAGCTGTCTTGCAATCGCGATAGGCCTATTAGGTCTTCGTTATCAATCTGTCGGTCGAGGTTGCGCTTGGCTTCTTCGAGCAATACGTTGATCTGCTTCAGGCGCTTCAAATACCACACAGCGGAGGATAGGAAGAGGCGGAACACAAGGTCGACGGAGTCGGTGAATCCTTGGTTGCGCTTCTGCTGGTAGCTGACGAAGTCCATCATCATGTTTGTCTCATAATTGCACACGGTGATGCAGACTCCTTTGTTCAATATGATACCCATCGGGATGGTGGTGTGGGGCGTACGCGAGGCCACTTCCTTGACATAGGGTATACGGAGGATGATGAGCGACCACCCCTCGTCATATTCATAACGCGAGCGCTCGTCTTTATCTCGAATGTCGTCGAGGAAGTAGTCGGGTACTTTGAGTTCCTTAACGAGGAAGTCCTCGTCCTCTGGGGTGGGACATGTCACCTGCACCCAGCAGTCGGGGGTCCACTGGTCGATGGTCTGAAGAGTCTTGTTGTAGTTCCAGTAAGTACGCATAAAAACAGTCCTTTTTCTTTTCGGAGAGATAGTGTGGATACACTTGTGTTACGTGTGCACAGGGTGCTTCCGGCAGGAAACGTCACCCTTTTCGTTATATAACTCTCACTGTTCTGGAGATAGATGTGAAGGCTGTTTCCGGTCGGTATCAAACGTTGGTATCCGCGTGATAGTCGTCCATGTTGGTTTACTATATATAATAAGGAGTAAGGAACGGTTTTGTCTCCTTCCATTCGTCTTTGAGGAGCACAAAGCTTAAGCATTCCTTATCATCCTTGAGTTTTATGCGGCAAAAGTACGAAAAAAGTTTGTTAATTATGCAAGCCCATGTTACTTTATTCTTACGTTTTTCGTCATAAAGCCATATATTTGTACCTTTGCACGCTGCGTACATGCCTTAGCAAATATCATTACTACTAGGCATTGCGCATCATACCATCCGATTTTATCTACCTCATGACCACACCTTCACTCAAGGAGAAGACCGCCAAGGGACTGCTTTGGGGCAGTATCAATAGCGGAGCGCAGCAGGTGCTCAACCTCGTGTTTGGCATCTTCTTGGCCCGCCTGCTCTCGCCTGCCGACTATGGCATGGTGGGCATGCTCACCATCTTCACGCTCATTGCCTCTACGCTGCAGGAGAGCGGATTTATTTCAGGATTAAACCGTAAGAAGGACGTGACCGATGCCGACTATAATGCCGTATTTTGGTTCAACGTGCTTTGTAGCCTCACGGTATACGTCATTCTATTCTTCTCGGCTCCGCTCATCGCGGCATGGTTTCGCCAACCGGTTCTTGTGCCGCTCTCAAGACTTTCATTTTTAAGTTTTGTCATCTCCGCTCTCAACACTTCGCCGCGTGCATGGCTCTTCCGCAACATGCGCGTTCGCGAAACGGCCATACTTTCCACCGTAGCCCTCATCGTGTCGGGCATTACGGGCATTACGTTGGCATGGAATGGGTTTGCTTATTGGGGTATAGCCATTCAGAACCTTACTTTCTGCATCATGCTCACCGTGGGGAGTTGGTGGTATGCCGATTGGCATCCATCGTTTCACATAGACCTTCGCCCGCTACGCGGCATGATAGGATACAGTTCCCGACTATTGGCCACCAATATCTTTGCACATATCAACAACAACCTCTTCAGCCTCTTCTTCGGTCGTCTCTATGGCGAAAAGGCTGTGGGCTACTATAATCAAGCCAACAAGTGGACCAACATGGGGTATACCATGCTCACGGGAATGATATGGAGCGTGACGCAACCACTATTTGCTCGCCTTTCGTACAATGAGCCCGAGCGCATGCAGCGCGTGTTTCGCAAGATGCTGCGTTTCACGGCCTTTCTCTCCTGCCCCGCGCTATTCGGTCTTGCATTGGTAGCACCAGAATTCATCACCATAGCCATTACCGATAAGTGGCTCACATCGGCTCGACTGATGCAGCTGCTCTGTGTGGGCGGTGCATTCGTACCCATCTCTTCGTTCTACTCCAACTTTATCGTGAGCCAAGGTAAGAGCAGCACATTCATGTGGAACACCATTGCGCTCTGTTTGGTACAGTTGTTGCTTCTCGTCGTAATGTATCCCTATGGCATCATGGCAATGGTCATTGCTTACATCACGGCCAATACGCTTTGGCTCTTCGTATGGCATTGGTTTGTGCAACGACTCATCCACCTGCGGCTCATCGATGCCCTGCGCGATGTTCTTCCCTTTGCAGCCCTTGCTGCCGTGGCCGTCCTCGCAGGCTGGGGCGCATCGCTTCCCGTAGCGGAGAATATCTATGCGAGCTTGATAGTTAAGATTGTAGTAGCAGCAGCGGTCTATTTGTTACTACTCCGATTGTTAGGAGCACAGATACTAAGAGAATGCTGGGGCTATATATTTCATCGAAACGAGCCTAATACTTAATATCTCATCGGCGAGAGCCTAATACTTAATACTTTTATACTTAATACTTATACACGATGTATTGGATATTATTCATCGGCATTGCGCTCATCAGCTATGCAGTGCAAGCCAACCTCAACAGTAAGTTTAAGAAATACTCTAAAGTACAACTTGCATCGGGCATGACAGGACGCGAAGTAGCCGAGAAGATGCTTCACGACAATGGCATATATAATGTAAAGGTCACTTGCACGCAAGGCTACCTTACTGACCACTATAATCCCACAAACGGCACAGTCAATCTCTCTGAAAGTGTCTATCATGGAACGTCCGTAGCCTCTGCTGCCGTAGCCGCCCATGAATGTGGACATGCCGTACAGCATGCTGTGGCTTATGGTCCACTCACGCTCCGCTCCGCCCTCGTGCCCGTGGTATCCTTTGCTTCCAATTGGGTGCAGTGGGTACTCTTGGCGGGTATCATTTTGGTACAGTCAATGCCTTCCATTCTCTTGATAGGCATTCTGCTCTTTGCCATGACCACATTGTTTAGCTTTATCACGCTCCCCGTAGAGATTGACGCTTCGCGCCGTGCTACAACATGGCTGCAGCGAGCAGGCATCACCTCGGCCTACGACCAGCCAATGGCAGTATCAGCACTCCGTTCGGCAGCCTATACTTACGTAGTAGCTGCGCTCGGTTCTTTGGCCACACTCGTCTACTATGTGCTTATCTTCGTAAGCCGCAACGACGACTAACCGCGTACTCTCTCCACCCAAGCAGACTTTTACACCTGCTTCCATCGAATACACCTTTATAATATACACCCTTTATAATATACACCCTTAACCCCACCCTATCAATGAAGATCGACCAAGCATACATTGCCCAATGCCTTAAGGAAGCAGCCAACAATCCGCGCCTTCGTCAAGGCAAAGATTTCCGCAACGCTGCATCCGATACAAGCCAACGCTTACTCAACGCCCTGCAGCCCCACACCCAAGTGCCCATCCACCGCCACAAGTCTACAAGCGAAACGGTGATCTGCCTCTCGGGCCGCCTCGACGAGATCCTTTTTGAAGAACAGATTGACCCCAGCACGGGCCAGCGCACACTCCGCGAGACAGAACGCATTCACCTCTGCCCCGCCGAGGGTTGTCATGGTTGTCAAGTGCCCCAAGGCGCATGGCATAAAGTAGAAGTGATAGAACCCTCCATCATTTTCGAAGCCAAGGATGGAGCATACGCGCCACCCTCACCCGATGATATTTGGACGGAGTCAGAAATATAAAGTGCGATATATCATACACCGCACGTACAATTATTGGAAATGCCAGGTAGAACTATCTCTACCTGGCATTCTCTTATGCTATATATGAGAGAGTTCTGCCTTTGAATTGCATAGCATGCATGGAAATGCAGAGATTTTATGCACGATATCTAAAATTTTGTTGAATATCGTGCTGATTATACAAGGATAATGCGTATATTTGCATCGAAATTAAAAGAACATACATATATGAGCAACAGACAGCAACGATTGGATATGCTAAGAGTGGTGCTCTCGAGCGGCACTGAGTTTGGCAGCCATGAAGAAATTCTGAGTGAGCTCAAGCGCAATGGTTGGAACGTGACGCAAGCCACTCTCTCTCGCGACTTAACGAAGCTTCGTGCTGCGAAAGTCCACTCCGCCGGTGGCTACCGATACATTCTGCCCGAAAGCCCTATGTATCAGCGCACAGTGAAGCCCGACGTAGTGCCCCACTACCTACGCAATTCAGGATTTCTGAGTATCGTTTTCTCGGGCAACATGGCCGTACTGAAGACGCGACCGGGCTATGCCGCAGGCCTTGCCTCCGACATTGATGCACACAAGCTTCCCAGCGTGATCGGCACCATTGCTGGCGACGACACCATATTGATCATAGCGAGTGAAAGTGCCACCCGTGAGCAGCTCACCGAAGAGCTTGCGCAAGCAGTGCCCGCAATGCGTAGCATTATATTATAAGGTGCGTAGCATTATTATAAGATGCGTAGCATTATTATAAGATGCGTAGCATTATTATAAGATGCGTAGCATTATTATAAG
>JBNMGC010000014.1:0-33972 GCA_050873845.1 Alloprevotella sp. | reverse complement strand
ATTCGCTTAAAACCGAAATCGGTCAACAAACTGATATATCGTTCTTCTGTCTGTCGCATAACGCATTTATTTATAATTGAATAATGGATTGCGCAAATTTAGATAAATTCCACCTATTCAACAAATTACGATATGGTTATTCTGGCTTTATACGAACATTCGTTTACGCTCTGAAGGGTATTTGAAGAAGATACTCAACGTTTGTGCTACTCAAACAAATAGCCGTACTTCGAGCACAATTCGTCGTACTCTGACTGGAGACGAAGGCGAAAGTCGGGAGAGAACTGCGGGTGCTGGATGAGAGCGGAAATTTCTTGCATGACAGAGGCACCTGCCTGAAAGATGGGGGTGAGCGGGAAGGAGAGGCTATCAAGGACGGGGGCGTAATAATAGCCTATCTCTTCGATGATGAATGATAGGGTGTCGTACGTGTCCTTGGCATCAAGACGGCCTTCGCGGAGGTCGGCGAGCGACTGCTGAAGCAGTAGACTGATATTCTCGGCTTGCGATGCTACTTCGTCAAGTGCTTTCACTTGATGAAAATATCGATCGACGAAAGCATTGCGCTCGTGGAGGTTGCGCTTATAGTAGGTGGCGCATTCTCGACGATTGGAGGCGTTTTTGTCTACTTCCTCAAAGCGTTCGTTGTGTACACCACCGATGGCAACACTCATGCCGCCTACGTCCATCACGAGTTTGCGGTCGCGAGCAATGCGGATGACATAGCCTTCCAATCCGGCATAATCGCCCGAGGCAATTCGCAAGAGGGTGCGATTTCGAGAATAGTAGAGAAATGGACGAAGAAGAAAACGTATGCGGTCGGGATCGGTGGTTGCCACTCGCATGAATGGTTCCATCTGGCTATTAGGAATCACAGCGGCTTGACCTGTACTGCAATTGCGGCACAGGTGATGGAGGGGAAAGTGCTGATCGAGATAGAGTTGGACTTCGCGTGGACGTCCTTTTATAAATATCAAGCCGCTTACGGTCTGATACACGATGCGTGAAAAGTGATTTTCCGTTCCTCTCTGGTGTACGTACTTTATGCTGGTGTGGATAAAGAAGGTGAGGTTGTCTCTGCGAAATTGCTCCTCAAAGGCTGCCACCTTCTTATGGTGTACGAAGAGATAACACCAAGTGGTGGGCTGATCGGTAGTATGCTGCTTATGTACAAGTGACTTCTCGAGCACCGCTGTTTCGGAAGGAGAAAAGCCTTGAGCGACTGCCGTTTTGGATAAAGATTGGGGGGCGACTTGAGTATACATCTCTACCTCTGAGCCAGTCGGAGCGTCTGGTTCAGAATCAAGCTTGCCTATGGGCAAATGGTGGCTTTCGAAGGATTGAAAACCCGCCGATGCATTGGCTGTATACTGAGAATCCGTGCAATCCAGCTTCATAAATTCTCGGCTACTTTATGTCACTGTAGGCTGCCTTTACGAGAAACGACGATGCCTGAAGTACAATGGCATGTTTCATAAATAAAGAGGTCGGGAGGGAGAGAGAAGAAGAACGTGTCTAATGCTGTGCAACATTTTTTTCGTTCTCTTTCAAGCTATTATCATGGTTATTCTCGATTAAGCCCCGACTTTGTGCACAAAGGTAAGATTTTTTTAGCATCTATACCTATTAAAAGTAAGAATTCTTTTCTCTGAGAAGATTAGCTCGAATTTCCTACATCGCCTTTTTTCCTTTATAAAGGAAACTTTCGCACAGATTCTTTCCCTTATAAAGGAAACTTTCTTACAGATTCTTTCCTATATAAAGGATAAACGCTTCGTATTTTCCCTTTTATAAGAGAATGCTTGGGGCGGACGCATCGCTATATAGCGCATGGTTTTTAGTTTTTTATGGGATTTCGCTTTGCGTTTCCCTATGCTTGCACTACCTTTGCATTCACCTTGCATGATTCTGCTCTGCAAGGTCATTGGTGGTTTTCAAGAAAGGATGTAAGCATATTGGCACCTTTCTTGCATAAGACTACACATACGCATTTATACATTATATATACTGAATACAATCCCCGCAAATGGAAGAAACACAGAAACTGGTCAATACTATCATCGACGGCATTCAAGAAAAGAAAGGACGCAGCATCGTAACGGTGGACTTGCGACACATCATCACGGCTCCCTGTTCGTACTTCGTAATCTGCACCGCAGGATCGCCTCAGCAGGTTGATGCTATCACCGATTCGGTGGAAGAGTTCACTCACAAGCATGCAGGCGAGAACCCTGCAGCCATAGCCGGACGTGCTAACAGCGAATGGGTGGCAATGGACTACGGCACGGTGATGGTACATATATTCGTGCCCGATGCTCGCGAGCACTACGACTTGGAAAATCTTTGGGACGACGCTGAGATCACGCAGATAGCCGACCTTGACTAAACCTCCCTACCCTAACCCTAATATATTCCTTATTATAACAATATAATATGGCTCAACCTAACAATATGTTGCCTGGCGGCAATAAGCCTGGCAAGAAGATGCCAGGATTCAACCTGTCATGGCTCTACATCCTCATCATAGGTGGTCTGCTCTATCTGATGTACTCCCAGAACGGACAAAGTTCGGCGGGTGGCATAGATAAGGAAGTAGACTATACCACCTTCCGCAACTACGTGACGAATGGCTATGCCAAGGAGGTGGTGGTAAACAAAACAGATGGCAACGCTCACTTGGTAGTACGCCCCGAGAAGGTGCGCGACGTATTCCATCTCGGTACAGATCAGACGGGTTATGCACCTACTATCAGTACAAAATACCCCGACATCAGCACCATAGGCAACTTCCTCGACTCAAGTTACAAGGGAAGTGTGCGCTACGAGGAGAACGACCATTTCTTCTCGGGTATCATCTCGAGCATTCTGCCCATCGTCATCATGGTGTTCCTCTGGTTCTTCTTGATGCGCCGCATGGGTGGCGGAGGTTCCTCTGGTGGCATCTTCAGCGTGGGAAAAAGCAAGGCCCGCCTGTTTGAGAAGAATGGTAAGAATGCCACTCATGTCACCTTCAAGGACGTAGCAGGACAGGAAGGCGCTAAGCAGGAGATACGCGAAATCGTAGATTTTCTCAAGAATCCGCAGAAGTATACCGAACTGGGTGGTAAGATTCCCAAGGGTGCACTCCTCGTAGGTCCTCCGGGAACGGGTAAGACGTTGCTTGCCAAAGCCGTAGCTGGCGAGGCCGACGTTCCCTTCTTCTCTATGGCAGGTTCCGACTTCGTGGAAATGTTTGTGGGTGTAGGTGCAAGCCGCGTGCGCGATCTCTTCCAGCAAGCTAAGGAGAAGGCTCCGTGTATCATCTTCATCGACGAGATTGATGCCATCGGCCGAGCTCGTGGTAAGAACCCCACGATGGGTGGAAACGATGAACGCGAAAATACACTCAACCAGCTGCTTACCGAGATGGATGGATTTGGCACCAACACGGGTGTGATTGTGCTGGCTGCCACCAACCGTGTGGAGATACTCGACTCTGCACTGCTTCGTGCTGGACGTTTTGATCGTCAGATCCACGTCGACCTGCCCGAACTCTCTGAGCGCGTGGCTATATTTAAGGTACACATGAAGCCGCTAAAGCTCGACAATACCGTCGACATCGAAATGCTTGCTCGCCAAACGCCAGGATTCTCGGGTGCCGACATTGCCAACGTATGTAATGAAGCTGCTCTTATCGCTGCTCGCCACAACCGCAAGGAGGTGGGCAAACAGGACTTCCTCGATGCTGTAGACCGCATCATCGGCGGATTGGAAAAGACCTCTAAGGTGATGACTGAAGACGAGAAACGATCTATCGCCATTCATGAGGCTGGTCATGCTTCAGTATCGTGGATGCTGCAGTATGCCAACCCCCTGGTGAAGGTGACAATCGTTCCGCGCGGACAAGCTTTGGGCGCTGCATGGTATCTGCCCGAAGAACGCACAATTACTACGCGCGAACAGATGCTCGACGAGATATGTTCGCTCTTGGGCGGACGTGCTGCCGAAGAGCTCTTTACCGGACACATCTCAAGCGGTGCTCTCAACGACTTGGAACGCGTAACGAAGCGCATCTATGGCATGGTGGCCTACTTGGGCATGAGCGAAAAGCTCTCCAACGTATGTTACTACAATGCGCAGGGAGAGTACAACTTTACGAAGCCTTACTCCGAACACACCGCCGAACTCATCGATCAGGAGGTGCAGAACATGATAGCCGAACAGTATGCACGTGCTAAGGAGATTCTGCGTGAGCATGCAGCTCAACACAAGGAGCTGGCCGACCTCTTGGTAGAACGCGAAGTGATCTTTACGGAGGATGTGGAGCATATCTTCGGTCCGCGTCAGTGGCGTAGTCGCGCCGACGTGCTGATGGAGGAAGAGGCCATCAAGCTGGCAGATGAGCGTGCCAAGAAGCTTGAGAAGGAACAAACTGAGAAGGATGGCAACGATGCCACTTCACAGGATGAAGACACTCAAACATCCGTTGCCTCTGCGCCCACCAATGCTCATGCTGACAATAGCACCCACGAGGCAGAGATCAAGGACGCTACTTCTCCTGAGAGTGCGCCAAAGACTGAGCCCTCAGAAGAGGAATCAGACTCTGCTTCTACAAATACTGACAAACCCACTACTCACAATGAATAACCTGATTGTGCGTGCCCTCACAGGCATTGTCTTCGTGGCAGTGCTCGTGGGCGGCACGCTTTATTCTCCTCTATCGTTCACGGTGCTCTTCGCACTCATCACGGCTCTCACCACGTGGGAGTTTTCGACAAACGTCAATCGCTACGCTGGTGCTTCGGTCAACCGCCTCATCAACACCGTGGCTGCGGTCTACCTCTTCGTAGCTTTCAGCGGTTTCTGTGCCGATCTCGTGCCATCTAAAGGTTTCATACCTTATCTTATCTCTATCATCTATCTCCTGGTGAGCGAGCTCTATCTTGAGAAGTCCGACCCGCTGAAGAATTGGGGCTACGCCTTTGCATCGCAGATCTACGTAGCACTAAGCCTATCGCTCCTCAACGTGTTGGCTTGGCGCTATGACCCGATGACCAATATCACTCGGTTCGTACCTATCTATCCGCTAAGCATATTTCTCTTCCTCTGGACGAGCGACACGGGAGCGTACTGCTGCGGATCGTTGCTCCACAAGTATTTCCCCGCCAAACTCTTTGAACGCATCTCGCCCAACAAGTCGTGGGTAGGCAGTATTGGCGGTGGCGTGCTCTGCTTGGTAGTGGCTGCACTGTTGTGGTACTTCAATCAGCAACTGCTCTCACTCCCACAATGGATGGGCCTCGGACTCACAGTATGCGTATTTGGCACATGGGGCGACTTAGTAGAAAGCCTCTTCAAGCGTCAACTGGGCATCAAGGATAGCGGACACATTCTTCCAGGCCATGGAGGCATGCTCGACCGCTTCGACTCTTCACTCCTCGCTATCCCAGCTTCGGTGCTTTACCTTTATACGATCACCACTTTCTAAGTTAGTTTGAAATTTTGAGGTTATGAGGTTAGTTTGAAGTTTTGAGGTTATGAGGTTATAATGTCACCTTACGACTTCTTATCATACCATAAGCAAAGGCTAACTTTATAACCCCATAACCTAAAAACTCCAAACTAATCTCATAACCTCAAAACTTCAAACTAACCTCATAACCCTCCAAACTCAAAACTATTCTATGCCCATCGTGCTAACAAAACGACTCTTCCGTATGGCACTGGCCGCCTTGCTACTTTGCATGGCCGCCAGTGCCATCACGTATGCAGTGATTCGCCGTCCCTTCGTCGACTCCTACGAGATCGTCGACCAACTGGGCGGTAACATCTTCCCCTCGGCCATCCTTTCCGTGGCTACTACGGATGCCCAAATCATCTCTCCTTTGCCAGGAGACTACGTGGGCAATTCCAAGGCATGCATAGGCATTCGCCTAAAGAGTGGCAGCGCCAATACAGTAGTGAGAGTAGAACTTGACGAGACACCTTTCTATGCCCGATCGGTTTCCACCTTTGTACTTCCCAAGGAGCATACGGAGTACATTATCTATCCCGACATACTCTGGCGCTACGATGCTTTGCGCAATAACGAACAGGCTGAGCCTATCAGCGTGGTGGCCCATGTAGAGGTAAACAAGAAAGATTGGGGACAACAAGTACGCACTTTCTCGGTGCGCAGTATCAACGAGTGCTTGCTGGGCTACGTGAAGCAACTTCCTGGAGGAAAGACGAAGTATGAGAGTACTCGCCTCTTCTACGCAGCCTATGTCAACGAAGAGAATCCTAAGATCGACGGCATACTGCGCGAAGCTCTCAATACGCGCATCGTGCGCCGATTCCTTGGATATCAAGGCGACTCTGCCATGGTGGAAAAACAAGTCTATGCACTATGGAACGTACTGCAAAAGCGGAAGTTTCGCTACAGTTCGGTATCATACTCCAGTCTGTCGAGCAATATGGTCTTTGCCCAACGCGTGCGTACCTTTGAGGATGCACTCAGTTCTTCGCAGATCAACTGCGTAGATGGCAGTGTACTCTTCGCTTCGCTCTTGCGTGCCATCAACATCACTCCCGTATTGGTACAGATGCCTGGCCACATGTTTGTGGGATACTACACAGATTCACAGCGCAAGCACCTTTCCTTCCTCGAGACTACAATGATAGGCGACGTGGACCTCGATGATTATTTCCCCGAAGAAAGACTCGACTCTACTCTCACAGGAAAGACGCAGAGCCAAATGTCAAAACTTACCTTCGAGAAGTCAAAGCAATACGCCATGGCAGAGTATAAGCGCGTAGAGAAGCAAGTGCGCGAGAATCGCCCCCGATACCTTTTTGTGGAGATTAACAAGAATGTGCGACGCAGCATACAGAGCATTGGAAAGTAAAACTAAAAACAGAGAAGTAATAAGTAAGAAGTAATAAGTAATAAGTAATACATTCTTGCAAGTTCTCGGGCAAAGTCTCAGTCAAATAGCCTATCTCCCAGCCAACTCTCTGCCAAATCCCCAGCCAAATCCCCATCCAAATTATCAGCCAATACTGGGGGCGACGCGTCCCCGCGTCGGCATCGCAAAAATCCAAAAATCGCACTTCTACACACCCCACACCCCTAAAACAGGGACAAAATGCACAAAAAACGCACTTTTTCATAAAAAAATCAGGCAAACGCTTGGTAGTATGAGAAAAAGTCCGTACTTTTGCATCGCTTTCCAAGAGAAAGACATGATGGTGCTTATAGTTCAGTTGGTTAGAGCGTCAGATTGTGGTTCTGAATGTCGTGGGTTCGAATCCCACTAAGCACCCCACTCAAACGGAGGTTTTCTGATAAAGAAAATCTCCGTTTTTCTGTTTTAATCTAATGCAGCATTAATACTACTACAAGTGTAATAATCTGAAACCTCTCAGCCAGTTCCGTGGGCGACGCGTCTCGCGTCGGCATGATAAGAAAGAAGAATATTCCATGAATATACTTTATGTGCCGACGCAAGACGCGTCACCCACGGAATTAGCTGAGAACTATTGGTATTGATAAAACATTAATCTCCATTAATCGAACATTAATTCTTCATTAATCTTATGCTGAAGTCATTGCTGAAAGAGATTCATGAGCAATTCATGATAATTCATGACCAAAATCATGCAGAAGAAAGGTATTAATAAAGAATTAATGATCAATTAATGGAGATTAATGTTCAAGACAAGCGCGAAGCGCAACTTTTCGCGTCAAAGAGCGTACTTCTTGTTTTGTACATGCGCGACGCGTCGCCCACAAAACTAACTGAAAAAACTAATCACGCCGACGCGGGACGCGTCGCCCACAGAAATAATTGAAATACATATAAAGACATACAAAAAAAAGAGTCATCTCTATTGAGACAACTCTTCTGCGTGGTGCCACCAGGAATCGAACCGGGGACACAAGGATTTTCAGTCCTTTGCTCTACCAACTGAGCTATGGCACCAAATGTGCAAATCAACGCTAACAACTTAAAAGCAGTGGTGCCACCAGGAATCGAACCGGGGACACAAGGATTTTCAGTCCTTTGCTCTACCAACTGAGCTATGGCACCTTGCTGATTTGCGTGTGCAAAAGTACGATAAATATCTTTACTAACAAAACTTTCTGCCGTTTTTTTTCATCGAAGTGCATTTTTTGTTGTTTTAAGGACCTTATTTCAGACAAAATGAACAATTTTACATACGATTATCGTAGGGCTACGGAGAATCTACGTCGCTGTAGGCGATCATCTCTTGAGCATACTTACCTACGATATCGTTGGCTGCAGAGAATAGAAGTTTCATGCTACAAGTCTCTTTTCTCGCCTACGCTCACACCCAGACTTATCACATACTTACCATGACGCAACACACTAATCCCCAAATACACTCGCTCCAAATGGACGACCCCCTCACCGCCAACGAGGTCAGCAACTGCCTCTGCCGCGAGATGAGACTCTTCGACGACATTACGTGGAACGACCTTCTGAAAACGCCTACGCAGATAGGCTTCCTTCTCATTGCTCTCTGTACGGAAGGAGAGGTGGAGTTTACTATTAACGATAGAAAGCACACCATGGGAGTGGGCGACCTCTTCATCTCCTTTGGCGACCAAATCCTTGAAGAGAGCAACGTAAGCAATGATTTTCATGCAAAGGCTGTGCTGATGTCGCGTTCGTTTGCGCAAAACTGCATTGTGGGGCTCAACCACATGTGGCCCTACTTGCTCTACCTGATGGAGCACCCCGTGATGCACACTACACAGGAGGAACAAGACTGGCTGATAGACTGCTACCAGTTGATACGCCGCCGCTTGAGTAAGCAACCCAGCCGATATATGCGCGAGGCCACAGTATCGCTTGTGCGTGCATTCTACTTCGAAATATGCGACTTGCTCGAGGTGCGTGTCAAGCCCGACCAGTCGGGGGCACAGAATCGAGCTTACGCCATTTTCGACCAGTTTATCCGCCTCGTCTCTGCCCACTTCAAGCAGGAGAGGAGCGTAGAGTGGTACAGCAGCGAGATGTGTCTCACGCCGAAACACCTCTCTGAAGTAGTGAAGCAGGTGAGCGGTAAGACGGCGGGGCAATGGATCACTACGTTGGTGATTATCGAGATCAAATCGCTGCTGCGCAACACTACACTCTCCATCAAGGAGGTGGCACAGGAGATGAACTTCCCCAACCAGAGTTTCTTAGGAAAGTATTTCAAAAACATAGAGGGTGTTTCGCCTTCCGACTTTAGGAAGCAATCGTAGAGTGAAACATCTGCACACACAATAGCCCCTTCACCCAGTCCCTCCCTCTAATGGGAGAGTGGACTGAGTGAAGGGGCTTTTCTTTTTTTAGGAAAAACTGTTTCCTTCTACCGCAACGCTCTCATTGCATTGAGCACGGCAAGCACCGTCACGCCCACGTCGGCAAAGACAGCCATCCACATCGTGCCGATACCGAAAGTAGCCAGCAACAGTACTGCCACCTTCACACCGATGGCGAACCATACATTCTGGCGGGCTATGCGGATGGTACGGCGCGCTATGCGCACAGCCAGTGCTATCTTCGACGGACTATCGTCCATCAGCACCACGTCGGCAGCATCAATAGCCGCATCACTACCCAGCGCTCCCATGGCTATGCCCAGGTCGGCACGCTTGAGCACAGGAGCATCGTTGATGCCATCGCCCACGAATGCCAGGCTACCCGTTGCTGTCTTCTCCTTAAGAAGGCGTTCTACATGAGCCACCTTGTCGGCAGGCATGAGTTCGGCATGATATTCGTCAAGTCCCAGTTCTTGGGCCACATGAGCTGCCACAGCCTCGCGGTCGCCCGTGAGCATCACCATGTGGTGCACTCCCTCTCTCTTGAGCTGCGCTATAGCCTCACGACTATCCGTCTTCACCTGGTCGCTTATCACGATATGACCTGCATATACGCCGTCCACGGCTACGTGGATCACCGTTCCCGCCAAGTGACATTCATGGGGCTGCGCTCCGAGGTCGGTCATCATGCGGGCATTGCCCACGCACACCTGTCGGCCCTCCACCACGGCTCGTATGCCTCGGCCCGCTACTTCCTCCACTTGCTCCACGTGGCAACCGTCCGTGCTTTCCTCGGGGAATGCCGCGCGCAGCGCTGCTCCGATGGGGTGAGTAGAATAGTGCTCAACGTGGGCGGCAAGGTGCAGAAGTTCGCGTTCATTGAAGTGGTCGGGATGAACGGCTTCTACGGCAAATACGCCACGCGTCAGTGTACCCGTCTTGTCAAACACCACCGTGTCGAGCCGAGCCAACACGTCCATAAAGTTGCTTCCCTTCACCAATATGCCGTGGCGCGACGCACCACCCAGTCCGCCAAAGAAGGTGAGCGGCACGCTGATCACCAACGCACAGGGACACGATACGACGAGGAATATGAGCGATCGATGGAGCCACGTAGCAAACGATGCTGCAAATCCTGTCTCCGTCAGCAAGGGCGGAATGAAGGCTAAGATCAGGGCAGCACACACCACGATGGGAGTATAGATGCGAGCAAAACGCGTAATGAAGGATTCACTGCGCGACTTCGTCTTGTCGGCCGACTCCACGAGTTCGATAATCCTTGATACGGTGCTTTCGCCAAAAGCCTTCGTGGTGCGCACGCGAATCACACCCGAGAGGTTGATGCAGCCCGACATGACTTCGTCCTTCTCCCTCACCTCGCGCGGCAGGCTTTCGCCCGTAAGCGCCACGGTATTGAGCGACGACGTGCCTTCTTCCACCACGCCATCAAGGGGCACTTTCTCGCCCGGACGGATCACCACGATCTCGCCCACGCCGACGGTTTCGGGACTCACATCGAGCGTCTGCCCCTCGCGTGCCACGTGTGCCACATCGGGACGAATGTTCACCAAGTGAGCTATGCTGTCGCGGCTACGTCCTTCAGCATAATGCTCGAAGAGTTCTCCCACTTGGAAGAAGAGCATCACGAATACTGCTTCTGGGAATTCCGTCTCTGCCCCTGGCAGGAAGCCTATAGCGAGTGCACCAAGGGTGGCTACGGTCATGAGGAAGTCTTCATTGAACACATCGCCATGGGCAATGCCCTCTGCAGCCTCACCCAGTGTCTCATGCCCTACCAAGAGATAAGGCACGAGGTAGATCAGGAGCAGTTGCCACGTGGCCATCGGAAAATGCTTTTCCACAAATACAGCCACGCCGAGCAGCAGGGCAGTCACGACGAGGAGTACAATTTTTCCACGCAAAGAGCCTTCTTCGCATTCTTCGTGATGATGACTATGCTTATCTGTGTCATGCTCCTCATGCGATTGGCAGCAAGAACACGAATGATGGGGATAGGGTATTGGGGCCATACTTATCGTTTTTTGTTTTATTATAGTGCAAAGGTAGCATTCTCGCCATGCAACTGGGTTGCAAACCCTGGGCGAAGCGATCTGTTTGCAACTCGGTTGCACGCTTTTCCACCTGCGCTGCAAATTTACATACATCCTATTCCCTTCTCCAAAAAGAGTGTACAAACTGTTCACTTTTTCTTCATTTTTGAGGGCGAAGCGTCCCGCGTCGGCTTGTCAAGCGAGCACTATGTGAGCCATAGGCAGTGGGGGCGAAGCGTCTCGCTTCGGCTTGGCACGCGAGGCTCAATGCCGAAGCGTGGCAAAAGAGAAAGTTCGCACTCTCTTATAGCCTCACGCCAGCTTGGGCATTGAGCCCTTCGCTGCCATACCGAAGCGAGACGCTTCGCCCCCACTGCCTATGAACTTACCTCTTGCTCACAGGCAAAGCCGACGCGAGACGCGTCGCCCACAGAGCGAATAAGTTTTCGCTTCACGTACGCACACGCTCGCTCCGTCAATTTTTGCTTCAAACATTTGTGTATCCTGCACTCTCTAACACTAAATAGCTGTAGCTCAGCATATTACGGAGTGTAGGCAAATATATTTCACCCTCACTCATCCTACATTTGTCCACCACTCCCCTACGTCACGCTCCCCATCGCTCTGAACTCTACATGCTGAGGTAGCGATATCTGCGATAAGGGATAATTTTATCTCAAGTAAGGGGTAGTCAAAACGCGGACGAGGGATACTTTCACGCCTCATAGAGGGGAAAATGCAGTGCAAGCAATAGTGAGGGAAAAGTGTAGGCAAATCCGCACTGCCTACACTCCGTAACACATTCATTATCAATAATTTGAGATCAAAAAGTGACAAATTGCAGGATTATATCTCCCAAACTTCGCTGTATGCGCGCGCGTGAGGAGCTGATAAAAAAGTGTACAACTTCAATTGCGATTCAAAACTTTTGATTAAATTCGCAACCACCACTGCGCATCCCATTGCGTAGCATCTTTTTTACTCCATCTAAATCACCATTTACCCCATGAAACAATCCTTACACATCCCCACCCCACTGCGCTATCTACTCTTGCTATGCACTCTGATCATTTCGGCAGCCGCATCGGCTCAGTGCAACTTGGCACCCATGACCGGCGGCAGCGTATATGCATCGCCCGAGACTGACAGCGTGACAGCCGTGGTGCGCCTCACCAACTATGGCAGTATGCCCGTGACCGACTTCGACTACACGCTCTACTACATGGACACGCAAGAGTCGGTCAGCGCGCGTCATGTGGTGCTCGACCAACCTCTTGAGAATGGCGAAACGACTATCGTCAACATAAAACTTCGCTGCGGCAAGACTATGGGATCGAGCGACGTAATATTCAACGTGACGCAGGTGAACGGAGGCTACAATGCTACATCCCTCCCCTACACTTACATCACGCTCCACACCGTAGCAGTAATGCCTCGCAAGCGCGTGCTCGTAGAGGACTATACGGGGCTGTGGTGTGGCTACTGCCCACGAGGCATCGTCATCATGGAACACCTGCAACGGCTCTACCCCGACTCCTTCGTGGGCATTGCCATCCACTGCGACGACGTGCTCGATTCTAAGCCTTATGGCTACTCTATGGAGAAAGAATGGGGGCCGACAAAGCCCTCCATCTGGTGCAACCGACGCAACAAGCTCTACAACTTCGACTCTTCTGCGGACTTCATCAACGAACTCAACGTGGTGCCCGCGGCCAATATTGACGTGACGGCAGAGTGGAATGCCGACAGCACCGACATCAGCATTCACACACTCCTTACGCCTATCATCGAGACCTCTACTGACAACCATTATGCCTTGGCATACGTGCTGATAGAGAATGGAATGAAGAGTGACAACTGGTATCAGCGCAACTATGCCGACCTGTGGGATGGCAATACGCTCATGCTTCCTGAGATGGAGAAGTTTCGCAATGGTGGGTCGTACGTCAGCGGCCTATCCTTCGACCACGTGGCACACACCTCGCAAGGCATCTCCGAGGGCGTCGAAGGCTCTGTGCCCGACAAGCTCATACCGGGCGAAGAGGTGGAACACACGGCTTCGTTCACTCAGATCAAGGACCTCACGCGCATTCAGTGTCGCGATAGCTTAATGGTATGCGCCATTCTGCTCAACACGACGACAAAGAAGGTGGAGAATGTGGCTCAATGCGCCATAGTCAGTTCTACCACCACGGGCGTTCACGCCCTCCCCGTATGGCCCGCCTCCACAACTTCTACCCCCGAAGAGCACTTCTCTATCGATGGTCGACGCATCTCAGCCTCAACACCTGGTATTCACTTGGTGCGCCGTGCCAATGGGCAAGTGGAGAAACTTTGGAAGGGGAAATAAGCCAAGCTATTTTCCCACACGCTACATACAAGCGAGAGAGACAATCTTTCAAGAAGTAAGTTCAAAGTAAGTGGGGGCGAAGCGTCTCGCTTCGGTTAGACTTGCGAGGCTCAATGCCGAAGCAAGGATAGTGTACATTTCTAATAAAAATCCCTCAATCTCGCGGGGTATCGAACCCCACGAGATTGGCCGAAGCGAGACGCTTCGCCCCCACTTACTATCATATCTCTTTTAGAACATTATAGTTTCTAATAGTTCATTCATTATTCATACCGACGCGAGACGCGTCGCTCACAAAAGAAGGCTCAACCTTCTCTGTGGGCGACGCGTCTCGCGTCGGTAGCAACTAATTCGTCTTCTTACTTCTTAATCAGTGCCGAGAGTATATACATCTGCATCATGGCCACGGCGCGAGCATTCTCGCCACCATTGGGGATGATGATGTCGGCATACTGCTTCGTGGGCTCGATAAACTCATCGTGCATGGGCTTGAGCACATTGCGATACTTGTCGATGAGCATCTCGAGCGGATGACCGCGCTCTTCGATGTCGCGCTCTATGACACGCAGCAAGCGTTCGTCAGGCTCTGCATCTACGAAGATCTTGAGATCCATAAGGTCGCGGAGCTTCTTGTCGTAGAGCGCCATGATGCCCTCTACGATAATCACGTCGTGAGGCTCCACATGGACCGTCTCCTGCTGACGCATACACGTAAGGTAGGAGTAGGTGGGCTGCTCGATGGCACGTCCGTTGCGAAGTTCCTCGATCTGATGGGCAAGCAGAGGCCATTCGAAGGCATCGGGATGATCGAAGTTGGTCTTCTTGCGAAGCTCTTCGGGCACATCCCATTGTGCATTGTAATAAGAGTCTTGCGGGATCACTGCCACGGTGTCGGCAGGAAGACTCTCCACGATTTTCTTGACCACGGTGGTCTTGCCCGACCCCGTGCCGCCAGCTATACCTATGATAATCATCGCTTCATGATTTTGAAGTTCTTGAAATATACCTCAAGGTCGCTTCCGCTCACGTTGGTGATGCGTAGCTTTGAGGCATGCATACCGCCAAGTTCGTTGCCCGTATGGATCACAGGGTCGGTCTCAGCGTAGTGGAGCAGGCTCACAGGAGTCCACTTACCATCCTTGTAGAGTTCGAGCTTGAAGCTCTTGGCAACATTGGTCACACCGAAGTTGAACTCCATGCCAGCAAACGTGATATCGCGATCGCCCTCGATGGTGAACTGTGCATCCTTGGGCCACTTGATTACCTCGAGCGAGGGTGATACCATAACCTCATTGCCACGTACAGAGATGGGCAACAAGGCGAGCTGCGGCACGTTGGTCTCGATCTTGTAGGGATTGTACTCTGCAGAGTTGATAAGAGCCGTGCCGTTGACTGCATTATAGGAGTCGGTGGCTTGTGCAAAGAGCTTATTGAGCGTGGGGAGCATCACCTTGGTGGCCACCTTGATGCCGGGTTGGAGGGCATGGCGCACGTCGGAGTTTTCGAGCGCATACATCTGCTCTTGGATGGAGCGAGCTTGATCGTAGAAGTTCTTAAACGATGGGTAAGCCTCTACTCCTGCCGAGGTGGCTTGGGTCAGCGCCATGGAGCATACTGCCACACCATAGTCGCCCACGTTCTTGGCCTGCAAGAGCCACGGACGGAGTTCGCGCACGAGTTCGGGATTCTCCTTATCAGCCAAGAGAATGTCGGCAGCCATCTTGAGATCAAGGCTCTTCTGAAGGAGCTGCATGACCGATTCCTTGTCGCCCTTGAGCGCAGCCTCAGCCAGGGACTTGAGTTCGTCACCCTCTTCACGACGGAAGCCGTGGCCGTTGGGGCCGAGATCCTTGTTGTAGAGTGCAAAAGTGCGCAGGGCTTGATAGTTGCCGGGCAGGATGGCCTTGAGGGCCTTTTCCCAATCTTTCTGATAGTCGTAAGCCTTCATGTTCCACGTATAGTCGGCTATGCCGTAGAGGGCTATTTTTGAAGCCTCGGCATGCTCCATGGGGTTGGACACGAAGCCCGAGAGGTCGGTGGCGATGTCCTGACCATTGCCATAAGCCGGACCGAGGAGCACGTGGTCGCGCACGAAGTCGCTCACGGGGAAGTTCCACCATATATAAGCCTTGCGGTCGATGCGCTGATTGATCCACTCCATGCTCTCTTTGTCTATGCAGTGCACTACGGAGTTGCCAGTCCACATGATCTGCACGCTCTTGTTCATCTTCGTGCCAAGTGTGCGCAGATAGCCTTTCTCATCGTTGGCCCATGCACGGTTGTACTCCGTGGGGCACATCACGAGCGGGCTCACGCCCTTGTGGGTCTTGACGAAATGGTCGTCTACGTAGTTGAGCAGTTCGGCCTGCTTATCGGCCTTGGCACCCTCGCCCCAAATGTCGTCGAAGAAGACGGCAAATGAGCGCACGCCGAGCTTGTACATATCTTCAAACTTCTTCACCAAAGCATCGCGGTCGGCAGTGGTCCACTTGATGTCGATGCCCGGGTGGATGGCCCAGTAGAAGTTTACGCCACACTGCTTGGCATGCTCGTTGAGCTCTTGTATGCGCTTAGCTTCTGCCTCGGGATAGGGCACGCGCCAGTGGTCACGATGATAGGGATCGTCCTTCGGACCGTAGATGTATACGTTCATCTTATTGCGTCCGTAGAACTCTATCTGGCTCAGACGGGCTTTGTGGCTCCATGGTGTGCCGTAGAATCCTTCCACGGTGCCACGGAAGGGCACGTCGGGCCAGTCTTTTATGGTGCAAATCTCGAGTTTACCTTTGGCAATAGAGGCCAAGAGGGTCTGCACACCATAGTAGAGTCCCGTCTCGTCAGAGCCTACGATGGTCACGCCCTTTTCTGATATTTCCATGTAGTAGCCCTCTGCCTGCGAGGGGGCATGCTTGGCTTCCTTGCTCACGGCCTTGTCGCCCTTCACGCCGATGGTCACGGCGAAGCGTGCCGAGGGGTCGTTCTTCACAAGTTTTGTGGCCAAGAGAGCCTCGTCGGCAATGCAGCCCGAACGCTGCTTGTCGCTTACTATTTTCCACGAAGTGGGGGCATTCACGATGCCTTTCTTGCTCTCCGTCACCTGCTGCGGCACGGGATTGACCAAGCTGATTTGTGCATGGGCTGTACTCGCTCCAAGGGCGGCAAACAGCATCGTTGCACCTAAAAGTGTATGTTTCATTATTTGGAGTTTGAAGTTTTGAGGTTATGAGGTTATAAAGTTAGTTCGGAGTTTTGAGGTTATGAGGTTATTAAGTTTGTTTGGAGTTTTAAGGTTATGAGGTTATAAGGTTACCTTTTGCATATAATACGATAAGAAGTCGTAAAGTGACATTATAACCTCATAACCTTAAAACTCCAAACTTTCTTTATAACCTCCAAACTTAAAACTAAATTAATATCAGAAACGAATCTCCCCGCTTCCCGCACAGATCCGTCCGTCGGCTGTATAAAGCACACCGAACTGTCCAGGGGCGATGCCTTGTACGGGAGTGGGCGAAGTGATGAGGAATCGGCCGTCGGGCTGGCGCGTCAAGTGGCCGGGGCGTGGGCGCTCCGTGTGGCGTATTTTAAAGAGGACATCGGTCTCCTCAGCACCCTTCCAAGGATCGGCGGTGATGAAGTGGAAGCCTGTCAAGTGGAACTCATTGCCATACAGACCATGACACGACTCCGTGTGCGACACGTAGATGATATTCTTCTCAATGTCCTTGTCCGTTACAAACCATGGGCCTCCACCAAGGCCGAGTCCCTTGCGCTGACCTACGGTATGGAACCAATAGCCCTTGTGCATGCCGATGACGCGACCCGTCTCACGCTCTATGACCTCTCCCTCGCGCTCGCCAAGAAGCGTACGCAGGTAGTCATTATAGTTGATCTTACCCAAGAAGCAGATACCCTGACTGTCGCGCCGATGGGCAGGAGCCAAACGTTCGCGCTCGGCTATCTCGCGCACCTCGTGCTTGAGCAGGTGGCCGATGGGGAAACAAAGCTTCTCGGCTTGCACATCGGTGAGTTGTGAAAGGAAATCCGACTGGTCCTTCACGGGGTCGGGAGCCGGAGCTAAGTAGAGTTGTCCCGAAGGATCATGATAAGTCTGGGCATAGTGACCCGTGGCTATAAAGTCGTATTCATAGCCCGCCTTCTCCTCGAAAGCACCAAACTTGATGAGACGATTACACATCACGTCGGGATTGGGAGTAAGGCCGCGCTTGATGCGCTCTACCACGTAGGCCGTCACGCGGTTGTGGTACTCTTCTTGCAGATCTACCACTTCGAGGTGAAGCCCATACTTCTTGGCAGTGAGCGTAGACAGTTCTATGTCTTCCTCAGCCGAGCAAGAGGTGCCTTCGCCCTGCATGCCTATCTTTATATAAAAGAGATCGGGCTTAATACCTTGCTCACACATCATGTGACAAGCCACGGCGCTATCTACGCCACCCGATATAAGGAGTGAATATTTCTTGGATGATTGCATTACGCATACTTTTGGTAAGTTATGCAAACTTACGAAAAACTTTTCTTTTCTTCCGCTCCTCCCTTTATTAGTTTGCACTTGTACATATTTTTTAATACCTTTGTATGCATAAACGACATTTTATTCTTAAATCTACCACTCATTATATATGAAAAAACATTCTCTCCTCCTCTGTCTCTTTGCCACGATGGCTATGCAGAGCATGGCGCAATCTGCATCTCTTCCTCTATTATTGAAGCAGGCTCGCGATGCCAAAGGCAAGCCCAGCAGCCACCTCTACGTAGAGATAGCACGCGCTTGGTTGGGCACAAGCCCCGACTCTACCATAAAGTATGCCGACGCAGCAGCACGCATGAAGCCACAAGGTGCCGACCTTATCCATCTGGAAGCAGCACGCGGTGAAGCGCTCCTGGCAAAGGGAGAGACTGAGAAGGCACTCAAACTTTTCACGAAAGCACGTTCCATAGCCGAGAGTCAGCACAACACGGATGAAAAGTTCAATCAGATGTGCAGCATGGGCATATGCCTCAGCCGATTGCAGAAGTTCGACGAAGCGCAAAAACTCTACGAGCAAGTGATCAACTATGGTATCAAGCACAGCCGCATGCTTGCCTTCTCAGGTTATCAGAACTATGGCGTACTTTGTAGTCGCATAGGGCGCACTGCCGATTGTGAGAAGATGCTTCGCAACGCACTGAAGTATGAGGATGCTGCCGCCGACGTGAACCTGCGCGTTTCGGTCTACTCTGGATTGGGTTCTATCCTCACCTACAATCCGCAGACATTTGGAGAAGCTGAGAAATTTCTCCGACAGGGCATGAATATCGCCCGTAAAGCTCAAGAGCCATTGGCAGAAGCCAACTGCATTTCACCCCTCATCTCGCTTCTTACGCAGCAACCCAATCGCTACAACGAGATTCCGGGACTGATAGCCCGTGCCGATGCCATCGTCAAGGGGGCTGCACCGAGCGGTTCGGAGCGCATGCAGCTCGAGCATGCCAAGGCCAACTATTATTTCGTGACGAAGCAGTGGAAACAGGCTTTACAGAGTGCATTGATGCTTTATGAGAATGGGCCCGCTGTATCCTCAGAGCGCGACAAAGTGATGCTCATGACAGCAAGGGCTTACGAGGGAGTGGGACAAACGGAGCGTGCTTGCTATTTCTATCGTGAGGCTTACTACATCGGCGACTCCATACATCAGCTCAACGTGCAGCAGCAAGCTGCCGATGCTGCTGCTCGCTATGATGCTAAGGAGAAGGAACTCAAGATAGCCAACCTACAGAAGGTGGCAGCACAGAATGAGGCTCATCAATGGCGGCTCACGGCTTGGGTCGTGGCGCTATGCATCGTGCTCGTAGCGCTGTGTATCGGTGTCATGCAGTGGCGCCGCCACCTGAAGCGCAAGTTTGAACTAGCCGAGACTAAACGTTACATTGATGGATTGGAAAACGAGCGCAAGCGCTTGGCACAAGAGCTGCACGATGGTATTTGCAACGACCTCCTCGTGGCAGAGATGCAGCTTTCTTCTACCAACGACGTGAAAGAAGCCGCTCGCATGCTCAATACGGCAAGGGGCGACATTCGCCACATCTCCCACGAACTCATGCCTCCTAACATGCACTTTGCTTCGCTCAGTCAGATGCTGCAAGCCTACACCTTCAAGCTTGCCGAAATGAAGCAAGCACAGACGACGTTCCAATATGACACAGCCTACGATTGGTCGCAACTCTCGCAGCAAATTGGCTACCAGCTTTATCGTATCACGCAAGAGATGGTAAGCAACCTCATTAAGCACGAAAAACCCTCATTTCTACACATCGCACTGCATCATACAGCAGAGAATTTCATAGAACTCAGCATCGAGAGTGATGGCTTCCCTACGGAAGAGACTAACAACGGCGCCCAGAAAGGCTCCTCATCTGATGGCATCGGTCTTCGTTCCGTACGCGAGAGAATCAAGAGTCTGGAAGCAGAAATCAGTATAGATGGACAGAAAGTATGCATCAGATGCAGTGAAAATGTGAAAGAAGTGAGCAATTAGCGCGCTTTATCATTATTTCTAATGAAATCTATGTGACGGCAATAACGTACTTTTGCATCGAATTAACAGACGGAGCGGCTCCTATACGCAGAACGCTACCCTACCATGAACGTTTCAGACGCTTAAGAAGCACAGGACGCCACCCTTGGGTAAAAGTACCTTGTGCTTCAAAAACGCAGAGCGCTCCGCCCCTATCGAAAAATTTCATGCAGAAAAAACTCAAAGTACTGATATGCGATGATCATGCTATCCTCTTGGAAGGATTGAAAGCATGCCTACAGCGTATGCCGTTTATCGGTAGTGTAATCGCGAGCAATACTCCTGCAGACGCCTTAGACCTACTGAAAGACCATGCTTCAAGCATAGACCTTTGCATCACCGATCTTGATTTTGACCAAGAGAATTCAGGGCTTCATCTTATAGACTACATACGGCAACATGCTCACTGCACTAACACACTGATATACACCTCTCACGAAGAGATATGGAATATCAATGCGATTATGCATGCTGGTGTGGATGGTGTAGTGTTTAAGAGTTGCACTCCCGACGAGTTGCAGCATGCTATCCGTTGCATCTGCGATGGTGATAAATATTTCTGTGAGCGCTTCCAGCAATTGGTGCGCCACATTGAGATGCAAATTCCCGATACGACGGACCATCTCACCACACAGGAGACGAACGTGCTGCAGCTACTTGCGCGTGGTCTGCGAGCTGGAGAAATCGGAGAAGAACTCCACGTATCGGTCAACACTGTAAATACCCACAAGGCTCATCTCTTGTCTAAATTCAATGCTTCTAACACTACGGAGCTTATCATCAAAGCTTTTGTTAAAGGCATCGTAGAGCTTAAGTTGCAGAAGAATTCTCCCTCTGTTGGGAAATAAGGGAGGGAAGAATAAGAGAGAGAGATCGGGAAAAAGAAAAATTCAGGTAGAAGAATGCGCGTCCCCGCGTTGGCATTATGTCACTGAAAGAGAATAAATCTTTCGTTGTCATGTGCCAATGCGGGGACGCTTCGCTCTAAGCACAACTTCTATGTAGACTTGTGTGCTCGCTGTCCATGCCGACGCGAGGACGCGTCGCCCCCAGTAGACTCTGAGTAGACTTATTGCTCGCTGACCATGCCGCGGGGACGAGTCACCCCAGTGCTAAAGAAAGTTCACTCCTTATAATATATTGCGTTCCTTATAATATATTGCGTTCATAACGAGTGTATATGCGAATACACACAAAGCGCCCCGTAAGAGATTGAGAGCATCTTACGGGGCGCTTTGTGTTGTTATATTTGTCTACTACGAGGGATTAGAATTCGTAGCGATGATCTACGAGCTTAGCCTTGTGCATGATAAGGTAGTTGAATGCTGAAGAGTAAGCACGCTGTCCGCTTGTCTGTGCAGCCTGTGCCATTTCGCTTGCGGCATCAAACTTGTCGGCTGTCTTGCCTTGAGCTGTTACCTTCACGATGTAGAGTGCTGCTGCACCCTGCACGAGACCTGAGCACTTGTTGACGCCAGTCTTAGCGATAACGCCTGAGAGCTTGGGCTCGGGCACGTTGATACCATTTACCATAGCATAGCCTGCCATAGTCTGGTTAGTGAGAGTGCTTACTACTGCGCCCTTGATCTTCTGCATATCAGCAATGGTCTTCACGTTCTTGGCCATTGCGAGGGCCTTCTCAGCCTTCTTCTGCTGCTTTACTACCATGGTGAGGAAATCCTTCACTTCCTTGTTGTCCCAAGGGAGGTAGCCCTTATCGTTGGTAGCAGTCACGCACACTACGAGGAGGTGGTCGCCATTGCGTCCGCATTCATAGAGCTTAGAAACGTCGCCAGCCTTTGCTTCGTCGAAGATCCAGCGTGCGCAGTCCTTAGCACCGCTACCGCCAATCTGTGCGGGGATAACATTTTGCATGGGTGAATAGCCAGGGAGATCGGTTACGGCGTAACCATTCTTAGCGGCATTCTTCTCGATAGAAGCAGCATCCTTGTTCTGTGCGAGGAAGCGGTTGAAGCGGCTGAGCTCATCTTCGTAAGTCTTCTTAGAGAAGTTGAGGGGGCACTTCACTACGGCTACATTGTACTTCGTCTCCATCTTCTTACGATCGAGCACCTGCACTACGGCTGCGCCCTGTTCGTTGGAGATGATCTGTGCAGAACCTGCACCAATCTTGCTGAGTTGTGAGAGATAAGAGGCTGTCTCGTCGTTCAAGCCAAACTGCTCATACTGATTAGAGGTGATCCATACAGAATCTGAACGCTGACCATACTTCTTTGCCAACTCTGCAAATGATGCGCCTGCGTTGAGTGCACCGAGGATAGAGTCTACCTGAGCCTTACGCTCTGTGGGATCGCTCTTTGTAGAAGCGATCTGACGATAGAGGATTGAGTCGGGAGCTTCTTCCTTAGCAATGAGCTTGAGTGTATTGATGGTGTTGTCCTGAGCATTGTAATAAGCGGGCTTCACGCTGCCTACTGCCATAGAGTCGAGCTGAGCGGCAATGTCGGGATACTGCTGGAAAGCGTTCTTGCTAAGAGCGAGGTTGCTGTACTGGAGTTCTGAGTTGGAAGTGCGAACTACATTGGCTACATCGCTGCCGCTCTGAAGTTGCTGCTGGAATCCTTGTACCTTCTTCATGAGGTCGGCACGGTCGGTAGCACTTGCTACTACGTTGACATCGACTACCTTGAGGTCGCGAGTCTCTACGGGAGAGTAGAAGTTTTCCTTAAACTGCTCGTAAGCAGCCTTGAGTTCTTCGTCGCTTACTTGGATGTCCTTATCGTTGATGGTGCTGTAGGGGAGAGCAGCCACCTCGGCATTCTTCTGAATGGTGCGTTCGTCGAAGTTTTCCTTTGCTGCGATGGGGTTTGAAACAAATCCCATGGCGAAGAGCACGTTGTACTTATTAGAGAGCAGCTCATTGCGGAGTTGCTTTTCTGAGAAGTCCCATATGTTCTTGATCATCTGTACCTGTTCGATGGCTTCGCTCTGCTGAGCCTTCTGTGCATCGGCGAGATACTTGTTGTAGTTCTTCAAGAAGTCTTGAAGTTGAGCAAGGTCGAAGCCGCCCTGTGCATTGCGGAACACGGCTGCAATGGGCTGGAGGCTCTGAGCTGTACCTTCGCGGAGTGCTTCCTGCACTTCACCATCGGTCACGAAGATGCCGAGCTTGTCGCACTCGTGCTTGATAACGGTGTTCTGTACGAACTGTTGCCATACCTGCTCGCGGATTTGCTCAGTCTGCTGGTCGGAGAGGGTTCCGTCCTGACCTTGCATCTGCATCTGCATCTTTACTACATTGCTCTGCTCATCTACCATGCTCTGGAAGTCCTGGATGGAGAGCTTTTCGCCATAAACTTTGCCTACGATGTTGCGATCCATGTTGGATGTAGTCTCCAACGAACGGAAGAACTCTTCGGCAATGAAAGCAAAGAGGGCCAATGCCAATACACCCACGAGGAGGGCGCCTTTGCTTCTGATTTTTTGTAATGCTGCCATTTAAGTGTTATTATTTATTGTTTTTATTATGCTGAATGGAGGTGCGTGGAGGATGAGGTATGAGTCTCTCCCTGTAGCACAAATAGCAACCTTGCCATCGCTCAGCGGGAAGCGTACGGGCATGATTTGGTCTATTTCGTGCAAAGTTAAAGAAAAAAAAGTACTTTCTACCGCGTTAGTGCGTTTATTTTTAACACATTAGCGTTCTTTCTCCTTGCACGGAACGTTGGCTGTATGCTGATAGTCCTATTTCCGCCCCGCTGATGAGGGTACTGGGGTGCTGGTCGGCTTTATCGTCTTAGGACGTGCCACGGGGGCTTCTCGCTGCGTTTGCTCCGCAGAATCAGCGTGTTCGGCGTTTCCTGCGGGAGGTGCTGCTGCGGAAGTCTCTCCCATATCGCCCATAGGCATGAATCCTCGTGACTGCTTCACGTGGTACTGCGTAGGACGGCCATTGCGCAGCGTAGCTCGAAACCAACTGCCCTCTATCTCTTGATTGGGCTGACGGAGGGTGGAATGCACGTTGCTCCAGAGTTCGCCCGATTGTGTATCGTAGAAGAGTTCCTCGGTGCGAACGCGCGTCTGAGAGGTGTGATCGTCGAGTTTTACGTGGCCCACGAGCTTCCACAATCGCTGATTGTAAAACCATGCGCTATCGGCTTCGAAACGGAGGTCGACCTTAAACTTGTTGTCATAGCGTTCGAGGAAGATGCCTTGGCGAAAGTCCCAACGGGGTGGCTTGGTCTTGTCGAAGATGCGCCATTCTTCGGCTATGATCTTATAACGTATCACGCCCGAATCGGTAATGAGCTTTGACACGCCGCGCGTGACCATTACGGGGAGTGAATCTCGATTGGTCACCCTTCCGCCCATGGGGGGTGCATCGTTGGTACAAGCCAAGGGCAGGAGCAACAGCACAAACAGCAGGGGCTTTGTTAGGCCTCTGCTGCTGCAGATGTGCCATAGCCTTGAGAGGCTACAGCGAAAGGGGGAAATGCTTTGAAGAATGCTCATACGATCTGCTTACTCGGCTTTCCACTTCATAAACCAGCGTTCGTTGAAGGTAAGGCCTATGCTCAAGCGGAGGTAGCGCTCTTTCACCATGCCTGCGATTTTGGGCGTCACCTGCTCGTACTGGGCTGAGAAGTTGATAAATGTGCGATTGTTGTAACGATTGACGATGGGCAATGCCACACCGAGGCTCGCCATGAAGTCTTTCGGACCATCCTGCCCATCCACCTTTATATAAGGAGTACTGAACGCTACGCCTGCACGATAGCGCACGTGCTGACGCCAACGCAGCCCATTGTCGTTGGGGATGTATTCCACACCGAGGCTTACTTTATGAAGGTCAGAGAATTGTCCGTTCTCTGCTGCATATGCCAAATTGCCATTGGCGTCGCGCTCTACGCTGGGGTACTTCACTTTGCTCCACTTCTGGAAGGTATAGTCGGCGCCTACTCGGAGCGAATTCTTGTACGTCCAAGTAAGGCCCACGCCTACGCTATGAGGTAGTTGGAAAGCATTCTTGCATGAGAGCGTATCGCCACTCACTACGGTGCTCGACGTGCTGGATTGCAGATATTGGTTGTAGTAATTAGCTGTACGATTGATGTCGTGGCCGAGGCCGTATACGATACCGAGCGTAAGCGTATTCTTCTTATTAAGACGTTGCTCATACTGCAAGCCGAAGTCCAGCTTATAGGTGCGTATATCGGCGTCGTACTCCTGATGATTGACGTATCCCTCAGAGGGGGTCATGACGGAGGTATGCGTAAGGTCACCCCATAGATATCCGGCGTTGAAACCGACAGAGAGCGGCTTTATGGGAGCCCAGCCGAGACCCACGTATACTTCATGAAGTCCGCCATCGCCAGAGTAGGTAGTGGTCTGCTCACGCTGGGTGAGGTTTGACCCTGAAATATTCTGCGTATAAGCCGACTCGTAGCCGATTGTGCTGAAGGGCACCAATCCGAGTGAAAGTCCGAGGCGCGGAGCCATGCGCATGCCCGCCGTGATATAGTCGACCGAGGTATTTTTAGCATTCGTCTTCACGCCTTGCTGCGAGAAGTTGCCATTTTGCAGCGATACACCGAAATCGAAGAGCATCGACAAGGAGTCGATTGCAGCATACGATGCGGGGTTCTTCGTGTTAAGTTCGGAACCATAGCGCATACCATAGGCCGTACCGCTCATGCCCTTATTGAAGGCATTTCCGCCATCGCTGAGCAATCCCATGCCATAGCGCGAGTAGGGAGAGTTGCTGCCGTTGGTCTGTGCCATCGCGCAGAGGGGCATCACAGTGAGGAGAGCTGCGGCTGCCATATATTTGTGGAGTCTTGTCATCGTCTTTGATACTCTAAGATGCAATTCAGCCCTATTTCTACGAGGGCGTCGTTGCGTTCAACTTCATATTCTTGGGCAAAACGGTAGCCGTTTCCACCGGTAAGAAACACGCGTGCATCGGCATGTTGCTGCTTCATGTCGCGAATGTAGCTTTTGATCTCATAATCCATGCCTCTGATTACGCCCGTACGGATGGCTTCGTGCGTGTTGCGACCTATCAGGGGTGCATCGCCTTCGGCCGATACGAGGGGCAGCCGTGCCGTCTGCTCATTGAGTGCGCGCAAGCGCATGCCCATGCCGAGCGATATATTTCCTCCAAGATAGTGGCCCTCCGCGCTCACATAGTCGTAGGTGATACACGTACCGGCATCTACTATCAGCAAGTCGTGCCCAGGGCAGCAATGTGCTGCTCCTACTGCGGCAGCCAATCGGTCTGCTCCAAGGGTCTCTGGGCTGAGGTAGTCACACACGAGCGGTGTGGGCGTCATGCCTGTCACGTGGAGTGCTATGGGCACCATGTGCTGTATAGCGTCTGCCACATCGGGCTGCGGTCGTCCTACTGAGGAATATGCGCAGGCATCTATATCAAACTCTTCCACAATCATGGCAATACCGTCTTCGAGGTTAGCGTTCAGGCGCTTGCGAAGCACCATCTCACCATCCCGAAACACAGCTGCCTTGGCCGTTGAGTTGCCGATGTCTACTATCAAATTCATATTGTGTTCAATATTGCGCAGCAAAGTTAGTGCAAGGTGAGAGAAGAGCAAAATAAAAGACGAAGTTTTTTACTTTGCTCTGCCGAACCGCAGCCTAACTTGGCGAAGCAGAGTTAGTGCAAGGTGAGAGAAGAGCAAAATAAAAGACGAAGTTTTTTACTTTGCTCTGCCGAACCGCAGCTAAATCATTGTTTGTTGAAAGTATTAAGTATAAAGTATTAAGTATTACATTCTTGCAAGATTCAGCCAGTTCCGTGGGCGACGCGTCTCGCGTCGGCGCATGCACAAATCAAGAGGTACGCTCTCTGACGCGAAAAGTTGCGCTTCGCGCTTGTTTTGAACATTAATCTCCATTAATTGACCATTAATTCTTCATTAATACCTTTCTTCTGCATGATTTTGGTCATGAATTATCAGGAATTACTCATGAATCTCTTTCAGCAATGTCTTCAGCATAAGATTAATGAAGAATTAATGGTCAATTAATGGAGATTAATGTTCTATCAACACCAATAGTTCTCGTCCACAGAACTATTGAATTTTGGGGCTCGTACGTACGCGCGCGCCACAGTTGATTTTGGTTACGAATATCTACACTGCTGTCACTCTGCGTGCGTTATTCGTTTATTATCAGAGTCTTACAGCGTGTATGCAGCTCTCGATTGCCTGCACTTTACCTGCACTTTTGCTTGCACTCGGGCATTTTGTATACCCCTCATAGGGTATCCGATTATGGTCCTTGGAGTAAAATCTCTTCCATGGGATAATTTAGACGATGCCATAGGAAAATGAAGATGCTTCCATGGGGAAATATAAGAATGATGGATAGTGCAAGCAAAAGTGACAGAGAGCAGACATTCTCCATGCATGCTTTTCCGTTGATTATCAAAAGAATAATAATCACAAGAGTGAGAGTGCAAGCAAACATGAGCAAAATTCGCTGATATGCGTGGGCGCGCACGCGAGGGACGTTATGAAAGAAAAAGTGAACAAACTGTACACTCTTTTTGGCGCGATCAAGAGCTCTACTTAACTTTGCGATCGCAAACAATAAATGGCAAGGATGCGCGATCATATCCTCGCCCATACCCTAATTCACTTTCACTGCCCCACCATAAGGAGCAGACTATATAAAAAAACTTGACACAAACGAGATGCAAAAACATCTTCGCCCATGCCAAGTTTGCCGATGATATATGATGTGCGGAAGAGGAAGCTGATTATGCTTCGGTATTCTCTTCCTTCTCGACGAACTGAGTGTAACCTCCGTTGACGAGAATGTTGTACCACTGAATGAGCTTCTTGATATCAGAGTCGTGTACGCGGTCACGATCGTAATCGGGAAGTACGGCTGCCATGAATTCGGCAAGTTCTGCTTTTGAAGCCTTCTTATAGTCGATAGAGGTGGTCTTGCCGCCCTCTTTCTCTGAGATAGCTTGGAAGATTTCCATCAAGGGCTTGTCGTCCTCGTTGGTGTACATAGATACATCGTTGAGCGATGTCACACGGTCGCGAGCTCCTGCGGGGAGACGCTTCTTGTCGGGCGAAACGGTCTCTACGATGAGCATGCCGCGACCCTGAGATACCAAACGGTAAAGGCCGGGCTTACCAGCGATTGCCAAAATAGTGTCTTGCATTTTGTTTATTCGATTTGATTAGATGCTGTTTTTACATTGTAGGCTCAAGTATGAGCCGTGCTTGCGAAGCAAAGTTAGTGCAAACAGAACGAAGAGAGAAGAAAAAGGCGAAGTTTTTTTTATTATTTCTTCTAAAGCGAGGTTTAACTCAAACGAAGCATGAGATCTCACTCATTCACCAACACGGCGCTGGCGATCCGCATTTTCTCATCTTCGCTCATCTGCAGGGCTATCCATTGGCGAGCCTTCTCTGCCGAGATGTGGTCGCGCTGCATGACGCGCTTGAGCTGCGTGGCAGCCGAAACGTGGACCAACACGCTCTTCTCCACCAATGCGCTAAACCCCGACTCAAAGAGTAAGGCGCACTCCATGAATGCTACTCTGCCCGTGGGCAACTGCTGGAGTTGCTGTAGGGATACGCTCTTCGCTGCCGAGAGATGAGGGAATGAGGCTTTACCGGCATCAGTTCCGACCGAGGATGAAGGCTCCATCGCATGACAGAAATCTGCATATGCCTCTGCCACACGGGGATGAACGATAGCATTGACGCGCTCGGCATGGGCTCGACCTTGACACAAGTATTCACGCAAGACGGACTTCTGAAGCGTGCCATCCGTGCCGTAGAGTTCGGGACCCACCAAGTGGGTGAGTTCGCGACGCACATCGGGATGGGAGCGAATGATGCGTTTGGCCTCATCGTCGCAATAAAACACGCGATGACCTGCTTCTTCTAAGCGCCTACAGATGTAACTCTTGCCGCTACCTATGCCGCCCGTGATGCCTATGCGCAGGGGCGAACTGTCGGTAGGAAACGTCTGAGCTATAAGGTCAATCTGATTCGGAGTCTGCTTCATCGTCGGTTACTTCTTCTATGATATATTCTACGTCTTGCGGCGTGATGCGCACATGGCTTACTCCTGTAGGGATGGTCTTAAGCGACAAGTGACAGAGGTTGGTGCGATTCTTGAGCAAGTCTTCGTAATTGACCACGAGCACGAAGTTGTCGCGCGTGATGTTGCGATACTGCCCCATGCCCACTTGGAACGTTACGTTGACCATTGCGGGGAAAGTGCGCAGCTGCTTTGATGCGGGGAAGTTGACCTGCTGTACGGGCACTTGTACGGTCTTCTCCACCAAGCGGTCTACGCAATAGGTCACGTCGACCACGGAGGGCACAAACTTGGCTCCACGCACACGCTGGAAGCTCATTCTCACTCGGGTGCTGTCAGTAAGGTTGCGCAGATTTTGCGGCATGGTGTAGGCTGCGGTGATGGTATCGAGTATCTCCTTCGAGGCATATACGGTGACAGAGTCGTGATTGCACAGCACGGAAGCTAAGGAGAAGAGTCGACCAGCCGTGACGTTGCCCTGGATAGCCACAGGCACACGCTTGCAAAGTCCGTAATTGTAATAAAACTCTATGATGTCGGGCTTCATGGAGAGCATCTGCGTGCTACCCAATAGCTGCGAGGCTACCTGGCGGGTGAGTTCGTTGCCTTGAATTGTGACGTGACCGGTGCCATTAGCGTAAGCTTCGAAGTCTACTACTACAGGCTTAAACTTCCGAGTATATTTATAGGCCAGGAGTACACTTCCTTTGTCGCGTAGGGTGATATGCAGATTCTCGGGCAGATCGGTGGTGATCACCACATTGCTTGGCACACCTTTGAGTTCGAGAGGCACGATAAATTCTTCTTCATACGTCTCGCCCAATGCTTGAAAGAGCCAGAAGGTGGTGCTCAGGGCGAGGAAGAAGAGGAAGATAAAGGTCTGCTTATTCCACATCCACGAGATCCACTTGCGCTGCAGCAACCGGCGGCCGCGATGTCCGCGCAGACTGGGTTTGGAAGGTATATTGATAGCCATGATTTGTCTGAAATATTTAAGGAAGAGAAAGGATAGAGAAGCTTTCAGTATGCTTTGTGCTTAGCCTATTCTATGTAATATTCAATCTGCTCTGTGGGCGACGCGTCTCGCGTCGGCATCTCAAGTAGACAGGGTGTAAACCCATAGGCAGTGGGGGCGAAGCGTCCCGCTTCGGCCAATCATGTGAGGCTCGAAGCCGAAGCATGATTGAATGCTCTCTACTTTTACGCTGCCTCGGGCATCGAGCCCTCAGCAACGTGCCGAAGCGAGACGCTTCGCCCCCACTGCCTGTGAACTTACCTCTTGTTCACTGGCTATGCCGACGCGGGGACGCGTCGCCCCCAGTATTGGCTGAAAAGCATCAGAGTAGGCTAAAACGGATAAGAGCTTATAAGCAGGTATGTGCTCATGGCAAGGCTACCCCTGCTCGCACACTACTCTACCCACCGCACCTTTATTATCCGCCCCCTCGAAAGAGAGAGGAGGGCAACAGCGCTAAGCGTAGAGTAGCTTTCGGCTTATAAGCTCTTATCAGAATGTTCTTGTAAATGCGCGCAACGTTACTGCGCTCTGTTCTCGTTACTTCTTCGTAGCAGTGGCAGCAGAAGCAGCGGGATTGATTGCTTCCTTGGCAAAGACGATCTTCACACCAGTAGCTACTTCGAGAGTTACGGTAGCATCTTCGTCGTTGATATTCTTCACTACGCCATGGATACCACCGATGGTCACTACATCCTGACCTACGGTAAGTGCATTGCGGAACTTCTGTATCTCCTTCTGCTTCTTATTCTGAGGACGGATCATGAAGAAATATACGATGGCAAAGAGTACTACCATCATGATGATCATAGAGTAGCCACCGCCTTGCTGGCCCTGGGCTGCTTGTAAAAATAGAGTATTCATATCTTGTAATGAATTATAGGTTAAATGCTTTTATAATTTATAGGTGTGAGTGGTTAAGCCTTTCCCTTAGGAGCGGGAGCAGCATCTGCTGCAGAGGGCTTGCGCTCACGCTTCTTCGTGGTGCGACCTTCCTTAGCGAGATTCTTCACAATATTGTCGAGCATACCGTTGATGTAGGAAGAACTGCGCGGAGTGCTGTACACCTTGGCTATGTCGAGATATTCGTTGAACGTTACGTTCAAGGGGATAGAGTCGAAAGTAAGGATTTCAGCTAAGGCTATCTGCATGATAATCACGTCCATGAATGCCAGACGGCTGAATTCCCAATTCTTCGTATTGCTACGAATGAGGTCACGAAGCTCTTCGCCTCGCTCAAGGGTGGCACGGAAGAGTTTGGAAGCGAATTCCTTATCTTCATCGGCAGCGTAGAGCGGGAGGAGTTCTTGATCGGGTGTGCTCTGCTCGTTGAATCGCTTGATGGTCTTCATCACAAAGGAGTCGACCACCTGTTTGTCATCGTTCCAATAGAGCGAGTGCTCTTCGAGCAAAGAGTCGAAGTCTTCGTTGTTGCAGATAAAAGTCTTGTAGAGTTTGCGTACGAGTTCGCGATCGGCTTCGTAAGAGAAGTCTTCGCGATCCATATAGAGTTGGAAAATATCGCTCTCCACCATTTTGGCGTAGAGTTTCTTCACAAAGGCGAGCTCTTCGTCCCACTGACCTTTCGTATTCTCTTGATAGTCTATCAGAGCCTTGTTGTCAGACAGCTGAACGAGAAATTTGTTATCAGCAAAGAGTTTATCGGGAGCAACGCCACCTACAGCCGTTCCTGTGCGCTTTTCACGAGCCACACGAACAGAGTCTTTGCGTTCGGCATGCTTCTTAAGTTCCACCAACAAGCTAAGCAAGTATTGGTAAAGTTCATACGCCTTTTGGAGCGAGAACGAGAGTTCTTTCTCCGCCACGTCGAGTGTTTTGCCTTCGTTCTGATAGTACGAATAAACGAGCTGAACCACTTTCAGCCTTATCAGTTCTCTATTGATCATAATCGTAAAGGTACCTTTGTTTCCAGGTGCAAAGTTAGTGCAAGGTGAGAGAAGAGCAAAATAAAAGACGAAGTTTTTTACTTTGCTCTTCCGAACCATAACCTAACTTGGCGAAGCAAAGTTAGTGCAAGGTGAGAGAAGAGCAAAATAAAAGACGAAGTTTTTTACTTTGCTCTTCCGAACCGCAGCCTAACTTGGCGAAGCAAAATTAGTGCAAGGTGAGAGAAGAGCAAAATAAAAGACGAAGTTTTTTACTTTGCTCTGCCGAACCGCAGCCTACTTCATTCCATAGAGTGATGTTGTTCCTATAGAGAGCGCTGTGCAAGAAGATTGAATATGGCTCTAAAAAAATCTCCATCTGCTTTTGTGCAAACGGAGATTTTACCACTAAAAATATGAATATGAGAATTAAAACATAAGCCTTTATATATAAGAGTATATATAAAGATGTACCTTAGCATTTTCTATATGGGCAAGCCCATTACTTCTTGAGCTGCTCCTGGATGAAGGCTTCCATTTCGGGAATCTTCTCTTCGGCACGCTGAAGGAGTGTGAGCTGATTCTTCGAACGTACGAGGTTGTGCTCGGGATACTGAATTTTGTAGTAGGTATCGCCATTGAGGTAGTCGGCAAAGAAGCGAACGAGCTGCATGTAGGGGAAGAGCGTTGCTCCGTAGGGAAGATTTTCGATCTCAATGGGAGTGAGGAATGCGCTTGCTGTCTTGAGATAGCCTTCGGTGAATGCCTTGAAGATATCCATGCGGAAGTCAATCTTATCGTACTCGGGGCTGTCTTCTGCCTGTGTGTTGGCTGCAGAGCGGAGGAAATCACCGAAGTCGGAGAAGATGAAGCTGGGCATTACGGTATCGAGGTCGATAACGCAGAGCACGGAGTCGTCTTTGTCGAAGAGAATGTTGTCGACCTTCGTATCGCAGTGGCAGATACGCTTGGGAAGCTTACCTTCGCGGAAGAGCTTTTCGCTCTTTGTCATGGCTTCGGCACGCTTTTCGATTTCGTCGATGATATCTTTCACACCGGCTGCACGACCCATTTTGTCTTCCTTTACAGCTTCGTGGAACTGCTGCAGACGGAACTCTATGTTGTGGAAGTCCTTGATGGTCTCGCCGAGTTTCTCGGGAATGTCGGCAAGCATGGCTTGGAAGTCGCCGAAGGTTTCGCCTACGATGTATGAACTTTCGGGGGTTACACCGCTCTTGGATACAGTGTCGGGGATGAACACCATCACGCGCCAGTATTTATTGTCGAACACGTAGTAGTACTTGCCATCCTTGCAGGGCACGAATTTGAGCACCTTGCGGTCAATATCTGTGGTGTGCTTGGCTTCGAGCTTCTTACGGATATGGCTTGTCACGGCCACGATGTTGCCCATCAGCATATCTACGTCGGGGAAGATGGCAGTGTTGATGTGCTGAAGCACGTAGTCGGGAGCGTTACCCTCGGTCACTACTTTGTAGGTGGTATTAATCAAGCCGTTGCCCAGGGGCTTTACCTCTGCTACGGTTCCTTCGATCTCGAACTGGCCAGCGATGTGCTGCAAATCCTTTTGTTCCATGATATTAAGTTATGTTGTTTTATTGTTGTAATATTATTGTTTCGTGGTTGTCACACTAACTTCTTGCAAATGTAACACTTTTATTTGGATATGCGTTTTGTATTGTTCAAAAAAAGCTTCTGGTGGTTTTTATTCTTCGTTTGCGGATGATGGGGCCT
>JBNMGC010000013.1:0-37698 GCA_050873845.1 Alloprevotella sp. | reverse complement strand
TTGATCCACTGTCCGATTTCGGTAGCCGTGTCTTCGGGCTTCTTGCGCGACATACGCAGGAAGGGGAATACCACCAGTGTGAGGTGGCCCTCAAACTCCTTCTTGGTCTTTTGCAGCGTCACCTGTTCGGGCGTGATGTCCTGTCCGTAGAGAGCTTTTACGGCTTCTCTGACAGCTTGGTTGAGTTGTTGTTCTATTTTCATCTTTTACGTGTGCTTATTTGGGTGCAAAGGTAGTCAAAAGGAAAGGAACAGACGAACGACTTTCGCTTAATCTCTTCCCTCTTAGCGTTTTCTGCTCTAATCCGCATCGGTCGGCTCATGCTGTTCTGATGTTTCTGGACAGGACGCGGATGGTGCGTGGTAGCAACATTCGTAGAGTTTGCGGTAGAAGCGGTGCCGGCATAGGGTGGAGCTCGATCCGAGAATGATCAGTTGGTAACGGGCTCGGGTGATGGCCACGTTCATGCGCCTTAGGTCGGTGAGGAATCCTATCTGCCCCTGCTCGTTGGCACGCACCATGCTCACCACGATTACGTCGCGTTCCTGCCCCTGGAAGGCATCTACGGTGTTCACGGTGATCTGGCTGCGGAGCGGCCGTAGGAACTCATCGCGGCGAATGAGCCCTCGCAAGTACTGCACCTGTGCGCGGTAGGGCGATATCACGCCGAAGTCTACGCGTTCCTCCACTATGCGGTGCCTCCCCATTCGCTCCACGTAGGAGCGCAGGGCTTGCAGTGTCAGCGCGGCTTCGGCCTTGTTGATACGGCCATAGTTCGTGCCCACCGTCTGCTCGTGAGCGGAAATATCGTAGTCGGCAGTCAGGCGGTCGGTGTCTATCCATTCGAGCGGGTGCCCCAGGTCGTCCACCATAGAGCGGTGGCGCACCTCGGGAGCAGCTTCGAGCTGTCCGCCGTAGAACCATTCTGACGAGAAGCGCATCAACTCCTCGTTCATGCGATACTGCACGCGCAGCAGCCTCACCACGTCGGGCTTCTCGTCTGCTACCTGCTCCATGAGCGTGCGTGCGAGTCCGCCCTTCATTGCCTCGGGACTCTTCACCGTGGGCGGTAGTTGCTGATGGTCGCCCGCCAGGATCACGCGGTCGGTTCGCAGCATGGCTATCCAGCATGCAGCCTCGAGGGCCTGTGCGGCTTCGTCGATAAAGAGCGTGTGGAAGTGCTGTCCGGCGAGCAATGGGTTGGCAGCCCCAGTGAGGGTCGATGCTATCACGCGCGACTGGTCGAACAGAGAGTGGCGGATGCGCATCTCGAGTTCGTCGATGCGTTCGCGCAGTCGGGCTATTTTCTGGTGAAACTGCTCTGGGCGCTGTCGGCGCGGCATGCTGTAGAGTTGGCGCACGGTGCGTCGCAGTTGCCACAGGGCGGGATAGTCAGGATGCTGTTCGAAGCGCTTCTCATAGGTATGAGCCAGCATGCTCTCCGTCACGCGTGAGGGATTGCCAATGCGCAGAAGGCTCACGCCCCGTGCGGCGAGTTGCTGACAGATCCAGTCGACCGCCGTATTGCTCTGCGCACAGACCATCACCTGCGGTTCGCGTCGCAGCACTTCGCAGATAGCCTCCACCAGTGTGGTGGTCTTGCCCGTGCCGGGAGGGCCGTGTACGATGAGCACGTCTTTGGCTCGCATCACGTCGCGCACGGCCTCCTCCTGTGATGGGTTGAGCCAGGGCAAGCGTAGCGGCGAGGCCGATGGGGCGCCCCATGCAGCGGGCATGGCGGTGTGGAAGAGGTCGCGCAGATAAGCTGTGCGGTCGCCCTTGGCCTCTGTGACGCGGCGCAAGGCATCGAACATCACGCGGTAGGAGTAGTCGTCGAAGTGGAGTTGCACGCCACATCGTTCGGCGCTCTGTAGCTGGGCGAGTGCTGCCTCGGAGGGTAGTTCTATGACCATGCGGTCGCCCTCCACGTAGCTCACGGTGGCTCGCAGCGTGAGGTAGTGGAGTTGATGGCTAAGGTCTTGTGTGAAGAAGCACACCTGCCGTCCGTACTCGAAGTTGTGCTCTATGTCGGTGTCGGCGGTGCGTAGGATTTCCACCACGAAGCGGTCGAGCGAATTGTAGTAGGCGCGTCCCACGGAGATGGGGTACCAGCAGTCGCCGCGTTTCACCTTGCGGTCAACGCCCATCATCTCTGTGTCGCGTCGGAAGGCTTCGCGCTCGTAGTCGTATTCCTTCTTTAGGAGTTCTATTTGTCTGAGTAGGGAAGGCATGGGGAGAGTTTTTAGTTTAGTTTGGAGGTTATGAGGTTAGTTTGGAGTTTTAAGGTTATGAGGTTATAAAGTTACCTTGTGCTGTTTGAGCCTATGATGTTGTGAAGTAACTTTATAACCTTATAACCTTAAAACTTAAAACTGTGTTCTACGTTCCACGCTAATGCCGATCATGGCATTTCGTCCGATCTTGAACTCGGCGGCTGCGCCAAAGCGGTCGCGCGGGATGTCGTACCATAGCGGGAATCCCCCACGGCGCCACTGCGAGTAGAGCGTCTGCCGCGGCAGAAATGATTTTTGCCCATAAGCGTAGAGGCTAATGTTGTCGTTCACTTGATACGCCACGACGCCTCCAATACCCACGGCAGTCTGTCGCCAGGCCCCCCAATCGAAGTTTTCAGCCGTGAGCCCCACTGCCACCGAGAGTTTCGGCGTGATGGGAGCCACGTAGGCAAAGGCAGCCGTCTGTCCGAAGCCCACACCGCGAGGTGCGTGTTTGCCCAGTCCGGCGGTGAGGCTCATGCCCAGCTGCGCGTTGAATCCCTCGTGGAGTCGCCATCCCCATCCGTCGTAGTAGCCCCCGAGTCCGAAGCCTCCGAAGCCCGTGATGGAGGGCTGATTCCATGGGAGCGATAGCTCGTTGGCCTTCTGTCCTGCCAGGGAGAGCGAGTCTGAGGGAAGTGAGTCGCCACGTAGCTGCATGAAGGCATCGTCCCACATACGGCGTTGACTCTCGCCATCCGTCTGGCCCAGAGCGGGGAGCGAAGCTAAGCAGAGGGCTATGATCAAGAATATATGTTTCATCGTAAGCATACTTTAGCGTAAATCATTGTAATGTGCAAATGTAGAGAGAAAAAGGCAAAGCGTCCATAAAAAAGCTCTTAAATATGGCAAAGCAGAATTTAATTTATACATTTGCGCTCGCTATTTCTACCATGTACGCATACATTAATAATACTCGTTGGCGAAATTCTTGGTTAACGGGTAAACAAGTTGACAAGTTAACAAGTAAATATGTCTTAGACTACTTGTTTCGTTAAAAAGGAAACGATAGGACTCGGAATACTTACTTGTTCACCTGTTAACTTGTCAACCCGTTTACAAAAACCGCCAACGCGTTAATAATATATCTATGAATAGACTTTTCTTTACTCTTCTCTTTGCATTGTCCTATGTGGCGGCTTCGGCTGGTGGTCCGTGGCTGAAGCGTCCGCTACGCTTTGTGGAACCCGACAGCGTGATCACGTGGGGCTACGATGGGCGTGACTTTCGCTCCCTTGCCCTCCTTGCCGACTCTACGGCGCGTGGCGAACGCATCCCCTTGACCCGTCCCGACTTCGACGCTCGCAAGCGCACCTTCGAGCAGTGGCGTGAGGCGCAATCGGAACTCAATCTCGTGGGTGGCGAGGGCGACCCTCAGCACGATCCGCAAGGGCTCTCGGCTGCCAAGTGGGTGGCGCGTGCTTCGCAACTCTTCCTCATGCAGGGCGATGCGCAGTATGCCGACTTCATAGAGCGTGCACTCTACAATGCGGCGCTCCATACCGCTACCGACACTACGCTCCGACGTGGCACGATCGACAAATTTCAGGCTGCCTCGTTGCTGCTCTCTGCTCCCGGACTGATGTATGCCACCTCGACCGATGCCGACCTCTACGTCAATCTTTATACCAACTCTACCGCCACGCTGCCTCTTCCCTCGCTCGGACGGCTCACCATCGACCAGGTGACTGACATGCCCGTGACGGGAAGTGTGAAAATCCGCCTCTCACAGATGAAGCCGTCCATGCGCTTGGCTCTGCATCTGCGCATGCCCGACTGGGTGGGCGCTCGCCCCGTGGGAAAGTATGCTTACGTCTCTCCCGACTCTGCCCGCACCTCAGTCACCATCTATGTCAATGGGCATGAAGTCGATCCGCTCGTGGTGGACGATAAGGGCTATGTGGTGATCGAGCGGGAGTGGCGGAGCATGGACGAGGTGTACATAGACTTTCCCCTCCAGCTCCAGCGTGTACTTCCTGCCTCTGATCGGGAGGCACTGCGCGGTGCCCCGATTGCTGCCGAGCGGGCTGCTTATCAGTGGGGTCCGTTGGTCTACTTAATCTCGAAGCCCTCGCCTCGTGGTTGCTACGTGACCACGCATTCGCCGCTTTCGCTCCTTCCCGAGCCCGACCCTCTCACGGGCTATCCCATCCTCCGCGGCACGATGTATCGCACGAATGGTACAGTGCAGGACGCTGAGGCGGAGGGGGTGGAATATGAGAGTACAGCGTACGCTAAGTAATAAGTAGCAAGTAACAAGTAATAAGTAACAAGTAATAAGTAATACATGCGGGCTGAGTGGCTTTCCAGCCGATACCGGGGGCGACGCGTCCTCGCGTCGGCATCGCCAGCGGGTAAGAGGTGAGCCTATAGGAAGTGGGGGCGAAGCGTCTCGCTTCGGCCAGTCAATGCGAGGCTCGATGCCGAAGCTTGACTGAGATGTAGATACTTTTATGCTGCGTCTTTCATGCTGCATTTTTACGCTGCATCGGGCATCGAGCCCTCTGCAGCGTGCCGAAGCGAGACGCTTCGCCCCCACTTCCTGTGAGTAGACTTCTTGCTCGCCCGTGACGCCGACGCGAGGACGCGTCGCCCCCGGTATTGGCTGGATTACTTTTTGCCCGCAGATTGGGGAAAATAGTGTTTGGTAGCGGGGAAAATTAGCTGTGGGTAGCGGGGAAAATTAGCTGTGGGCAGAGAAAAAATTATCCCCCCCTCCAGTTTTTGCTGGAGGGGGGGATAAATATTTAGCGTCTGTGCCTAAGGGTTTTAGGCATCAGAGAGAGGGCTTTAGAACTTCGCTGTGCCGAGGTTGCGGTCGACGAGCATGCCGTCTTTGGCCTTGAGGGTGAACTTTCCAGCCTTCTTGGCGCGGAACTTGATGACGAAGAGGTTGTGATCGCCCTCGTCGAGGAGGAAGTTGTTGCCGCGGTTGACGAAGGTGGGGAAGAGTTCCTTCTGACCATTGGTGTGAAGACGGTCGTAAGTCAGGTTGACCATATCCTTCATGCCGAGCAGTTCGGTGCCTACATACTCGAGTTCGCTGGTGTTGTAAGGCAGAGCGAAGCTGAGGGCATTGACGTAGTGGAGGGCTTTACCGCTCACGGTCACCTCGACCATGTCGCCAGCAGCGAAGGTCTTCTTGTTGGGAGTGAGCTGGAGTGAGCCCGATACCTTGTCGTTGGAGTTGCGCACGCCGCCATCGAGTTCGGTCGTTACGCATGAGATGTCGTAGGCATCGATGAGGCCGTTTTTGTTGATATCACCTGCGCTCACGTAGTCGAAGTCGCTGTCGCCACGACGCAGACCGGTATAGTTCATGTACGAGGTGAGGTCGTTTTCGTCGATGCGCTTATCGTGGTTGATATCGCCCTGGTAGAAGCTTTCAGAGCCAGCTACCTTGAAGATGTACATCTGTGAGCCCGAAGCGAAGTTGCCCACAGCCTTGCTGATGTGCATCTTGACGTAGCGTGCTTCGGGGTTGCCAGCGAACTGGAAGGTCTTGTGGTCCTTCGTCTGTGCCCACTGGAAGCTTACGGGCTCGCTCCACGTCTGACGGTCGGTGCTGACGGAGAATGTACCCTCGAGCAGTGTGCCGTTGCCAGCATCTTCGCGGGGGATGTATTCGAGACGGTCGAGCTTGTTGACCGAACGGAGGTCGATGGTCACGTCGGCGGGTACGCCTTCGCCCTTGCCCCACTTGGTGTGCCAGGGGCTCTTCTCATCGAAGTCGAAGAGTTTGTCGACGCCCTGTCCGGGCTGATCCTGTGCAGAGTTCTGGGCCTTGATGCCGTGGATGGCAAATTCCAAGGGGTTGCTCTTTGTGGTGGCACTCACGGGGGTCCAGTCGGAGTAGCCGTCGCGGTTGACCGCACGCACCTTGAGGGCATAGGCAGTCTCGGGCTGCAGGCCGTCGATGGTGAACTCACCCTGACGGATGGTGCTATAGAGCATGCCGTTGTACTCTACTTCGTAGAAGTCGGCATTCTCAGCATTCTTCCATGAGGGAGTGAGCGAGAACACGCCGATGCCGTCGCCGCTGAGGCTTACCTCGGGAGCACTGAGCTGACCGGTGTGGGTGCGCAGGCGGTCGGCGGGGTTGAAGTCGAAGCCTTCTACCTTCACCTCCATGGCGCTGGCAGTGACGTCGGCCTTGCCGAGCTTGACGAGGAGCTGCGGGTTCTTCGCGATGACCTTCTTGGCAGCTTCAGTGCCGGGGGTAGAGAAGCGGTTGAGGTTGGGCGCAGCGTCGTAGAAGTATACGTCTGTCTGCTTTTCGAAGTCGGCAAGCGAACTTACGGCGGTGAGCTTCACGCTCTTCTTGCCTACCTTGGCGCTTACGTTCTTGGGCTCCTTGCTCACGTTGATGCGCAGTTCTGTCTCCTTCTCGGGCTGGAAGCCTTGGTAGGTGCCGTAGGTGGGGTTGATCGTTACCAGGAGGCGGCCCTTGCCGTTGGCAGAGGTAGAGATTTCGGTGCGGGCACACTGACCTGAGAGGTAGGCCTGAGTCTGACCATCGTCGTCGTACTGACTGAAGCCGTTGGTGCCATTGGCTGTGGCGTAGATCTCGTAAGCACGATAGTCGGCGCGTATCTGCGAGGGATTGTTGTTGGGGTTGGCCATGGGGATGATGGCGTCGGCCTTGACAAATACGGGGAGCTTCCAGAGGGGAGCGTCGTAGTTGTTGATGATGCGGCCGCCCTCGTAAACGTCGCCATTGTAGTAGTCTACCCATCGGCCTTCGGGCAGGTAGATGCCGTTGCGTATGTCGTTGCCGTCCTTGTCGGCCTTGGTGTCCTTATAGATAGGAGCTACGAGGAATGAGGGGCCGTACATAAACTGATACTCTGTGGCGGTGCCGAGGGTATAGTCGTTGGGATAGTCGAGGAACATGGCACGTATCATGGGCTTGCCGTCGACAGCCTGGCGCGCGATGGTGTAGGTATAAGGCATGAGTTCGCTCTTGAGCTTGAGGTAAGAGCGGTTGATGCTTGTGGCGGGTTCGCCGAGCACTTCGGGATACTTGGGGTTGGCGCCCCATCCGTCCATGTTGAGCTCCATGGGGGTGAAGGTCTTCCACTGGAATTCACGCACATTGACGGGGACGTTCTTTCCACCGAATATGCCGTCGAGGTCGGAGGTGATGTTGGGCTGGCCCGAGAGGCCCGAACCGATGAATGTGGGTATGTGGAAGCGGATGTACTCCCAGTCGCCACCCGTCTGGTCGCCACTCCAGATGCCTGCGTAGCGCTGCGTGCCTGCCCAGCCATCGAGCGAGATGATGAATGGACGAGCATTGGAGCCATAGTAGGGCATGACCTGTGCTACGTCGGCCACACCATTGAGGCCAAAGGAGTAGCCATAGCCCACCCATGCCACGTCGGTCTTGAGCACACGTACACCGGCGTCGCGCACTTCCTTGACAATGTCGCGCTGGAGCAGAGGCTCTATGCCTTCCTTGGGGTGAAGGTCGCTCTGTGTCCAGAGGCCTATCTCTACACCCTTAGAGCGGGCGTAGTCGCCAAACTCCTTGAGGTTCTGAATGTTGCCATCGAGCGAAGAGGTCTGTCCGTAGCCGGCTCCGTAGCCGTCGTTGGGGAGGAACCATCCGAGGGGCATATCATTCTTGATATAGCGATCGATGGCTGCGCGGGCTGAGAACTGATAGTTCTGCTTTTCGCCGTTGAGGCTTTCCTTCACGCCGCCGTTGTCCTTCTGGCTTTCGTTGTAGCGCTTGCCGTCTTCGTAGAGCATGAAGCCGTTTTCGGCAGGAGTCCAGTAGTCGCGGTTGTAGGCGTTGAGGTGACCCTCGTAGAAGCCAAACTTAGGCAGCAATACGGGGTTGCCGGTGAGCTGATAGAAGTCGTTGAGGAGGTCGACGGGCTGCTGGTCTACCATGATGAATGCATCGAGATAGTCCTCTTGGTGGGAGAGGATGACCTTGTCCTCGTCGGTGGCACCGAAGTCGTAGCGACCGGGCTTGAAGGTGTCCCAGAGGAGGCCATAGCCCTTGGTGCTCCAGAAGAAGGGGGTGGGCGATGCCACACCGCCGTCTACCCAGTTGTTGGTGTTTTCGATGGCGATGCTCTTGCCCTTGTGGCTGAAACGGCCGTTTTGCACACCGCCTCCGTAGAAGTACTCGCCCGTACGAGCCTTAAAGGTGAGGGTGGTGCTGGTCTTGTCGAAGCTTACGGGCTGTAGGCTCTCTACTACGGTCTCGCCACTCTTGGTGTTGATCACGGTCATGAGGCCCGTCTGCTTGTTGAAACTGACGGATACGCGCTGTGTGGCAATGACGATGGCATTGTCTTCCTGACGGAGGTCTACTGCCATGGGGGCGCGGCGTGCATCGTCAACGAGGATCTTGGCTGCGGGTGTGGCCTGAGGGTCGCGCACCACACCGCCGTTGTCGTCGCGGAAGAGGCGGAAGATGTTGTCGCCGTAGAAGTCGATGGTGAGTTGCTTGCCGTCGGCATAGGTCAGTTCCACGGTGGTGGGGTTGATCTTTGCTGCGCTCTTGATGGGGCTCTGGGCGGAGGTGGTGCTTGCGGCAGCTGAGGCTGCGAAGTAAGCAGCGTTGCTTACGAGTCCCGAAGCGAGCGGCAGGGCGTGGAGTCCCGCAGGGCTCACCGTGAGGCCGGCAATGGCCAGTGGCAGAGCCATGGCCAGAGGGGCGCGGCGGGCGCTGCGCTTGGGTTGCTTGGAATTTTTCATATAGTGAGGTTTTTTGTGTTGCGGGGGGAGGGAGCTAGTATTTCTAGTGTTTCTAGTATTTCTAGTGATACTAGTGTTTATAGAGGATATAGCTTTTCTCGGGAGAAGAGAGGGGGAAACCTTTTAGCGAGGGGTCTTAATTGCCCTGCTCGCTGTGGGCTGCTTGGCGGACAGTGATGGGGGTGCTCACACCGTTGGAGGTAAGGGTGAGGGTGGCAGTGCGAGGCTCAGAGACAGTGTTCTCTGTGATGTTGAGGTTGACCGACTGCTGCTCGTTCTTGGCATAGACGCCAGCTGTGGTCTGGTTGCCCTTCTCGATCTTGAGCCAACTCTCGTCGGACGAAGTGAGGGTGGCGCCATCGGCATATACGCGGAAGAAGATTTGGGGCTTTGTGTCAGAAGCGGTGAGTCCCTTGCTCGGCACGTTGAGGGTGAAGCTTACCTTCTTAGTATCGGGATCGGTCTCGGCAACGGGCTGGAGGATGTTGAGATAGGGCTCCTGGAGCACTACGGTGCCGAGCTGAGTGCCATTGAGCTTGCCTGCATTGCAGGTGAAGGTGATGGTGGCGGTGCGCTCCTCACCTGTGGTGTTGGGCGAGAAGAGATAGTCTATGCGGAAGTTTTGGCCGTAGAAGCTATTGATGCTCACCGATTGGGGGGCGGGCTGCCCATTGTAGGAGGCAGAGAGCCAAGTGCTCTCGGGCTTATTGAGCGTCCAGTTGTTGGTGGAGCGGATAAAGGTGGAGTCGGCTGTTTGGTCGGCATAGACGGTGAGCAGCGTGGTGCTGTTCTTGGCGAAGCCAAAAGCGTAGTTTTCGTCGGTAGAATCGCCACACGAAGTCAATGAGGCTGTGAGGGCAAGGGCTGAGCATGAAGCTGCGAGAAGAGTTTTCAGTTTCATAATCGAGATGTATTAGGTGGATAGTTGTTTGCGGGGGGATTATAGGATTTTTAGTGATTATAGTGATACTAGTTTTTCTAGTGATACTAGTCTTTCTAAGGGGGGGCTAGGTATTCTATGGGATAGGGCTCTATGGATTTTAGTACCACTCTACGTTTGTAGAGTAGGAGCTGCGCTTGTCCCACTTGAGTGCGTCGGCGAGTTCGGAGGCTCGGGCGCGGAAGGTGAAGTTGAACGAAGAGTAGGGCTTCAGGACGATGGAGGCCGACATCTCGAAGCAGTGGAGGTCGCGCGAGAGCGACATGGTGGTCATGGAGATGCGGTGCATTTCGAAATCGTAGCCCGAGTTGAAGGAGATGTTCCATCCGTCGGAGATGCGCACGTAGCCTGAGGCGTTGAGCGTCTGCGTGAAGGAGAAGGGGTAGCGCATGCGGCGCACGTTGATCTGCCTGCTGCGATCCTCAGCCATGGTGATGCCGTAAGAGAGCGTGAGCGACCAGGGTATGGAGAATGCGAGATAGCCATCGGCATCGACCTTGGCCTTCTCCTTCTTTTTACCCTTCGAGGCGTCGCTACCAGCGCGTAGGTCGGGGTCGACGTTGGCATCCTCAGCGTCGGTCTGAGTCTCGGCAGAGGTGGTGCCATCGGCTGTAGTAGACGACTTGCCACGGCCGTGGAGACGATCCATGAGTTTGCGCCACGTCTGGTTGTTGAAGGTGTAGGAGAGATTCTGCGACATGCCTTGGAATCGGCCAAAGCGACCATAGCTCCACTCCGTGCGGTCGGAGGTGACCACCTGTCCTTGTTCATTGAACTTGTAAGCGTAGGTGGCCCATACGGCTGCCATGGAGAAGGTCTTGTTCTTGCCGAGCTTGAGGCGGAGACGCGTGCTGAGGTTGCTCCAGGGCTGCTTCTTGGCGGCAAGGTTGTAAGAGAGCGAGGCCGAAAGTTCGTCGATGAGGGAGATCTTGCGGAATCCCGTGGTGTCGCGGTCGGAACGCACCTTCATCTCCAAATTGTTGGAGACCGACATAGAGATGAGGCCCTGCTTGGTGCCCGAGGGGTAGCCATAGATGCCACCCGAATAGGGAGAGTAGCTCACCCATGAGGAGTTGCCCGCAGCGTCGACGCGCTCGTACTGCTTACGATAGCCGTAGCGCGAGGTGGTGAAGTCGGGGGCGTAGCTGAACGTGACGGAGGGCTTGAACACGTGGCGAATGGCTTGTATCTTCTTGCCGAGGAACTTAAGCGGCTTGTAGAATCCGTAGAGGGTGGTGTTGGCAGAGATGCCTACGTTCCAGTCGTAGAGATTGTAGAAGCCGTAGGTGGTGTCGGCAAGCTCACGCTGAAGCTCGCGGTCCCACGATCGATTGACGCGCGAGGCATACATGATGTCGCGGAATGAGAACGAGGGCGAGATGTTGATGTACTTGAAGAGCTGGAAGGTGGCATCGATGGGGATGCGGTGCTGGAAGCCGTTGCGCCAGTCCTTGATGAGGTTGGACTTGAAGAGCTGGTTCTCCTTGGTGGTGATAGAGTTGGACACTTGGCCCGTATACGACATGGAGATCTTCTCGTACCAGCGCTCCTTGCCCACCTGGTGTTTGCGGCGGAAGGGGTAGAAGCGGCTGAGCGAGATGCTCAGGTCGGGCAGGGTGACGGCTATGGAGGAGTCGCGCATGTTTTGCGTAAGGTTGGCCGAGGCAGAGATGGAGAGGCCAATGCCTGTGAAGGTGTGGCTGAAACTTACGGAGCTGGCACGCGTGCTCTGCGTGTATGAGAGCGGATTGTACATGCTCTCGAGGTTCTTGCGCTCATAGTTTTCAGAAGCGAAGTTGACGCGGGCAGAGAAGGTGGTGTTGGGGCTTGCCTTAGAGTCCTTCGTGTGAGTCCATTGTAGCTTAAGGCTCTTGGTCACGGAGTAGTCGGGCATGTTTTTTTCACCCTCCACGGTGCGTAGGTAGCTGAAGTAGAGGTTGCCGCGATAGCGGTAGCGCTTATTATAATTGGTCTCGGCGCTCACGCCCCACGAACCCTTGGTGTAGATTTCACCGAGGAGCTTGAGGTCCATGTAGTCGCTCAGCGCGAGGTAGTAGCCACCATCGCGCAGATAGAATCCGCGGCTCGTCTCGTCGCCATAGGAGGGCATGATGAAGCCCGAGGAGTACTTCTTGTTGAAGGGAAAGAAGCCGTAGGGAATAGCGATGGGTAGGGGCACGTCTTCTACGACGAGGTGGGCGGGACCGAACACGGTCTCCTTGCCCGGGCGCACCTTGGCACGCGAGAGCGCAAGGTAAAAGTGAGGGTGCTTGGCGTCGCAGGTGGTGTAGCGTGCATGCTCCAGGTAGAGTGTGCCGTCGGCAGCGCGCTTCGATTTTTCGCTGACCATGTAGCCGTCGCCCTGCTGCGTCTTGACGTTGTGGATAAAGCCCTTCTTCGTCTTGAAGTTGAACGACATGCGTTCGCTGTCATACTCATCGTCGCCCTGACGATAGACGGGTCGTTCGGCGAGTCCGCCCTCAGCCGTGGAGTCGGGGCGCGCTTCGGCGTGGACGAGGCTGGAGTCCATATTCATGGCAATCTTGGCAGCCGTGAGCTGCATGTTGAGATAGTTGACCTGTGCACGGCCGTAGAGAAATGCCAGCCCAGAGTGGGCATCGTAGATCATGGAGTCCTCGGCTGTATACTCTACGGGTGAGTCGATGCCCGCCTTGCGCTTGAGCGTGTCGACCTTGATGGTATCGGCTTTGGCAGTGTCGGCCTTGGCAGAATCAGCCGTCGTAGCGGGCACGCGTGGTGAGCGCTTCGGAGCTTGAATGGTGTCGGAAGCGGTCTTGGCGGTGGTGTCGGGGGGGTATACGGCAGAGGCCGCCCTTTCCCCGCTGGGAGTGGGCGACAAACGCACATGGCTGGCCATGATGCACATCGTGGTCAGCACAGAAAGTATTACGATGGAGAGAAATCGCATTTGCAATTATCAGAGTCCGTCGGCGTATTGGGGCTCGAACTTCTTGACCCATTGCTTAAAAATCAGAACACCCTCGTGTCCGAACTTTTCAAGGCTTAGGGCCGTGTCGTGCACACTACGCACGCGGTCGGGATGACTTTTAGAATAAAACTTGTCGGCATAGCAGATGAGTTGCTCCTCGAGCGTCTCGGGACGATAATTGCCCGGTGGCAAGGGGAGGCCTCTCTCGGCAATGGTCTCGGGTGTGAGCCCTGTGCCCGTATGGCGCTCGCATACGCGGGCTATGCGCTCCATACCCAATTGGCGCAGCAACTGGCCACCCAGATAGCCGTGCATGAGGTAATGGTGCGTGCCGTGGCAGTGGATACCGGGCGCATCGGTCAGGAAAATGCCAATATCGTGGAGCATTGCGGCCTGTGCCACAAAGTCCATGTCGAGGCCCATTTCAGGGTGTTGGCGTGCGATGTCGAGTGCGCGGTTTGCCACTTGCAGACTGTGGTGAAGAAGCAGTTGCTTGAGCTCCTCATTGTCTGCATAATACTTATTAATGATTACGAGAGCGTCCATTGCTTGCTTTTGTGGGGACAAAGTTAGTGCAAGGCGAGAGAAGTAGCAAGGAAAAACGTGTTTTTTCTTGCTACTTCCGAGCCGCCGCCTAACTTGCGCGAAGCGAAAGTTAGTGCAAACCGAATGCATAACAAAGGAAAAAACTCGTTTTTTCCTTTGTTATGCCTACTAAAAACCTCAGGCTAGCACCGCCGAAGCGCCGCCAGCCTGAGGAATGATCAGTAACGTATTACTTATTACTTGTTACTTGGAATCTTTTTTTCCGAAAAAAAGATTCCAAATCTCGCGTACCCAGAGCACGAGCGAAGAGCCCAGGATAATGATGATCCAATCCGTGAGGCTAAGGCCTACCACATTGAAGAACTGCTGGATGCCCGGCACTTCGACCATCAATACCTGACCTACGAGGATGATCAGCACGATGGTGAGCAAGCCATTGCAACCCTTGAAGTGGAGCGCACTGCGACCCGTCTTAAACGCACGAGCGTTGAACAGATAGAAGAAGTGCGTCATGACAAACGTGGTGAAGAGCAGCGTCAGTTCGTAGGGACTTACATGACCCTTAGCTCCAAGCTGTAGGTGAACGAGGTCTGTAAGACTCCTCACATCAGCATGCTGGAACACGTAGAGCATGCCCACCAAGAGCAGGAAGAAGAACACGCCCACGCCGATAATCTCGCGCAGCATCTCGCCGTTGAGAATGAAGTCGGTGCGACGACGCGGCTTGTCGTGCATCACGCTTTCAGAGGGAGGAAGCGAAGCCAAAGCCATGGCAGCGAAAGTATCCATGATGAGGTTGATCCAAAGCATCTGAGTGACCGTAAGCGGCGACTCCGTGCCCATAAATGCTCCTACCAGTACGAGCAGACAAGCGGTGACGTTGACCGTGAGCTGGAAGAGGAGGAAACGCTGAATGTTCTGATAGAGCGAACGACCCCACATGACGGCCTTGCCGATGCTCGAGAAGGAGTTGTCGACGATGGTGATGTCGGAAGCCTCCTTTGCCACACTCGTGCCATCGCCCATAGACAAGCCCACGTGGGCAGCCTTCAGAGCCGGGGCATCGTTGGTACCATCGCCCGTGACAGCTACTACCTGTCCCTTGCGCTGGAGCGTCTCGACGAGGCGCTTCTTGTCCATGGGGCGCGCACGGGCTATAATCTTGATGTCGAGGATGCGATCCTCAAGTTCCTTGTCGGAAAGAGCGGCAAACTCCGGACCCGTGATGATGGCGCTATCCGTATCAGTCTCCTGCCAGAGGCCAATCTGTCGGCCAATCTCCTTGGCAGTGCCCGGGGTGTCGCCCGTGACGATCTTCACGCTGATGCCAGCGTCGAGACACTCCTTGACAGCCGCAGGCACATCCTGACGCACAGGGTCGGCTATAGCAGCAATACCCATGAAGTGCAGGCCCTGAGCCGTCACCTTACCATCCGTAATCGCAGTAGCAACTTCAGCCTCGGTGAGCACCTGATAAGCGAAGCCCAGCGTACGCATGGCACGATTCTGACAGTCGGTGAGCTGGCGCTGAATCTCCTCGTGGCTCACACCGCCCTGCACGTCCTTGCAAAGCGAGAGCACAATCTCGGGCGCGCCCTTTACGTAGATCACCACCTTGCCCGGAAGCTGAGCCGAGCGCACGATGGTGGCCATATATTTGCGTTCAGTGGTGAAAGGAAGTTCCTCCTTCACCTCGGCAGCCTCGCGCAGCGCAACGAAGTCCTCACCCTGCGCGTTGAGCCAGAGCAAGAGCGCACCCTCGGTGGGGTTGCCTAAGACGGAGGGGTGCTCCGAGTCGGAGAGGTCGAGAGCAGCGGTAGAGTTTACGGCAATGCCCTCCTTGATGAGCGAGCTTTCCTCATTCTGACCGAGCTGCTGCGATGGCAGAGCATAGAAGAAGGTCTGATCCACACGCATCTGATTCTGCGTGAGCGTGCCCGTCTTGTCGGTGCAGATCACGGTGGTGGCACCCATCGTCTCGCAAGCATGCATCTTGCGCACGAGGTTGTTGGTGCGAAGCATGCGGCGCATACTGTAAGCAAGGCTCAGCGTGACAGCCATAGGCAAGCCTTCGGGCACAGCCACTACAATGAGCGTAACGGCAATCATGAGCGTCTGCAGCACATAAGCGATAAAGGCAGCAATGCCCGCGCCCGTGGCAAATAGCTCAGTGCCGGCGATGGTCTGGCCGTTAGCTTCCAATCCGTTGACGAAGCACATGATGAGGCGTCCTACGACGATGAGAGCTGCAATCACGTAGCTGGCTTTTGTGATCAAGTCGCCGAGTCCGTCGAGTTGCTCGTTGAGCGGTGTCTTCACCGAGGAATCGATCTGAGCAGCTTCAAATACTTTTCCCTGTTCGGTATGGTCGCCGACGGCCGTCACGCGGCAGATGCCGTGACCTTCCATTACCTTTGTGCCTTTCATCACGCGGTTGGAGGCATAAGTGGCTTCCGAGTCGAAGTCTGTCTCGACGGTGGTCTTGTGGCAAATAGGTTCACCCGTCAGAGTAGACTCGTCCACGCTCAAGTGAGTAGCTTCGAGAAGCTCTGCGTCGGCGGGAATCTCCTGACCAGTGGCAAGGATCACTACGTCGCTCACGACAACATCCTTGCGCGGAATCTGCGTGACATTACCATCGCGCACCACCTCTACGGGCTCATCATCGTTCACCTGATTGAGGATACTAAATTCCTTATCAGCCTGCAGTTCGAAGTAGAAGGCCAGTCCTGTGGCCAGAAGGATAGCCACGAAGATGCCCACAGGTTCGAAGAACACCTCAGCTCCCTCTCCCAGTCCGAATCTTTCGTAGAGCGAGATACCGATGCTCAGTGCTCCCGCAATGAGCAGAATAATAATGAGTGGATCCGTAAACTTCTCAAGGAATTGCTTCCAGAGCGGGTCCTTTTCAGGCGGAGTGAGCACATTGCTCCCATTCTGCCTGCGACTCTCTTCGACTTGTGTAGCCGAAAGTCCCGAATAACGGTGTTTCTGTTGTGTCATGGGGTATAGTTAAAGATTTTGTTGTTATGCTATGAATGATAGTGCAAATGTACGCCAAAATAGTTTTTCTGATGGGCAAAACCGCAATATTGTGGGCAAAAACATTGTGAATCTACGCAAAGAACTGCAAGGTTGCAGTGTAAGCATAAAAACTTGAGGAGCATAACCTTCATGATTATGCTCCTCAAAGTAGAGATTGAATGCTCCTCTGAGCGAAGTGGCTTCAGCTCAGCAATGCGCCGAAAAGAGCCTGTGCAAGATGTACAATACCTAACACCACGAGAATGATGCCTGCGATGTTGCAGCATAATCGGATGCGAGCGCGCGTTTTTCTTTGGCCTTCGGTGATCCAGCGCGGCACGATGCGCCAAAGCAGCCAGCCCAGCACGATTTGAATGACAGCCCTTGTAATCATATATATACGGTGTCAACGTCAGCACTATCGGCCTCTTGATTCATTTTGTCGCGGGCAGAGGAAGCGGCGTCTTTCCCGCACATCTCTTCAATGCCTTGCAGGTAACCATCTGCTTCGTTGGCAGCTTTGCCCGCGGTGTGTTCTACATAGCGTGAGAAAGCGCCTATGCAAATGCCTTTCAGTCGGCCTATTTCATGAAGTTGCTTGGGGTTGAAGTCTTGATAACTCTTATTGATCTCGTCGCATATTTGGCGGAACTCCTTGGCCGACGATTGCCACTGCGAGATGGACATGTCGTTGCCTTTGCGCTCAAGCTTCTTACTGAGTTTTTCAAGTCGGTTGATAGTCTTTTGCTCTCGATTGGTGCATGCCGTTGTGGTGAAAAGCAGCATGCAGAGGGTGAGCAGTAAGGGAATGATAGGATTTTTCATAAGCATGAGAGGAATTTATTCCTACTGAGGATTAGGCGCGGTCGGCAGAGTCGAGACATTGTCGTGCTCGATCATGCCGGGCTTGGGTATGACGTGGATGAGAAAGCGTTGGTTCTCGGCATTATAGGGCGTATCGGGCTGCTTTCGCATTACGCCCTTGTCGCCACTTCCGCAGATAAGGAGTTCGCATTTTTGTGCATACTCGGGGGTGCGCAGACTAATGTTGTTAGCTTCCCAGAAGTTTACAAGGGAAAGGGCACGCTCATAGCTCAGTACATCATTGTTCTCGTGTACGTTGCGCCAATAGGGACCTTTCGACGATTGTCCTTCTACAACGACGAGAAATGGCGACTGGTAGACATTATATATACTGTCTATGAACTCTTGAATGCTCCTGCCCGCTTCGAGTAGCTCATTCTTGGCATGCTTGTTGACAGCGTCCATGTCGGAGCTATAGATAGGAAACTGTACATCGATCTTGAGCACGTGCTTCTTAAACTCGGGGTTATAGGCGAAGAAACGCGGATCGATGGCTTGTACCGAATGCTCCAATTGCTTAATCTTAGCCAGTTCCTTCTCCGTTGCCACGTGACCTAAGTGCATCATCACCACGGTGGTAACGAAAAGCAAGAGCATCACGAAGAACAGGCTCGTCATGAGGTCGGAGTAGCTGGTCCAGAAGAATGATTTATTTTTCATTGTTGCTTAGGAGAGTGTTTACTATTCAGCAGTAGTTGAGTCCATTTTCCCGGCGGATGATGCGCCTGCAGTGGCTCCTGCTGCTGGAACTGGAGCTGCTGGTGCCACGGCTACAGAGTCTGTGGTCGCTTCGGTGGCTTCTGCCTCCTTTTCATTGCTTAGCGAGTGCCATACTATGAATGCGTTGAGGCCAAGCAGAAGCACCAATGTGATGGCAATCACCATCTGCCAAATGTTGGCAGAGTTGCGTACCACTACGGTTCCGCCACCTTGTCCGTCGGGACGGGGCATGTTGTTGACGGCTTGCACCAAGCGTGAAAGTTCTTTATGCTGCGCCTGTAGCTCTTTGCGCCAGTCCTGCAGACCATTGATCACAGGCTGGAGGCTTTGCAGCGTTTGGTAGAAAGCTTCGACCTTTCCCGTCTGTCCCTCTACAAGTCGCTTCTCGTTGGCCACGAGCTTATTCATCTCATCGGCAGATTGCTGCAGAGACTCTCTTAGGGCTTGCATCTGGTCGCCGACAGACTTCCTCAGTTGAGTCAAAGCTCGGTTCACCCCATCGTCCACCGAGTTGACAGCTTCGCTCACAGCGTTGTTGCGCTTCTCGAGTTCCTTTAGCTGCTTGTTGGCATAAGTAATAAAACCATTAAATTCCTCCAATTGCCCCATCGACTCCTTGAACGCAGTGAGCACTTTCACGTTGGCGGTAGCCATCTTGTTGAGGTCGAGCTTATTGACGGTCTCGAGCAGTTGCGACTGCTCGGCAGCGGTGTCGGATATGCGCGAGATGTACTTGCCCATGGAAAGCACGTTACGGCTAAACGTCTCGTTGAACTTTGTAAGGTTCTTCTCCAATCGCTGCATGCCTTGGCTCGCATTCTCGCGTGAGATGATAGGCATCAACTCTGCTTGGAACCATGAATAGAAAGCATTCTTGCGAGTTTCGACCACTTTCTTTGCGCCTTTTGCCCGGAAGGAAATGAGTGAGGTTAACCCAATACCGGAGAATGAGGCAGTCATAGCCCAAGCAACATCTTGCATAAGTGTGCCGATATGCTCCTCGGGGGCAGCCACGAAGGCTGCGAATCCGCTAAGGCCGTTTGGCCCAGTCGCTTGAATAAACGAGATGCTCCATATACCGCAGATGATACCTACCATCGTACACATCAGTCCGATATAGAGCGGGAAGGGAGTCTGTGTGTCCACTTCATCTTCTATCATTGAGCAGTTTCGCTCCACGATGTCCTTGATGATGGTGAAGTCGCTGGCGATGCCCTTGTTGCGTATCAGATAGTTGTTGATAGACGATTCGATAGTGGCTGCAGTCTCGCTATCTGAGGGAATGCGGATGAGGTTGATGGATTCTTTTTTTCCACGAGATTGAACTCTGTACGATGTAGAAGAGTCTTCCTCCTCATCACGATAATATGATTTTTTATAGAACTCTTGAGAAGCCAATATCCTCTCAAAAGTTGTCGTGTTGAACTCTTTAGAGGGAATGAAATATTCTTCTATTTTAAACTGAAGGTCGTCTTGAAAGACGTTTTTCAGTCGATTGATTTTCAGCCAGCTATCTCTGAGGAGGTAGACCTGCCCGATAACGGCTAAGATGACTATAATAAGGACTATTTCCATGGGGTGCTTTATTTAGATGAAACCTCGATTTTCTTTAATACTTCAGCGGTGTCGCCTTTGACGCGTGCTTTGCCTGGAATTTGCTTAAAGTTGCTTGGATCAGGCATTACATGGAAGTCGCAGCATCTGCTGCAGTCGGAGTTATTGAATACTTTGCTTGCATTTTCTTCGATTATCTCAAGGTCGCCAGTCTGTTCTTCTCCCTTAAGTATAATCTTGTAGATGTGCTTGGAGGGATTGTAGCCTTTGCTCACGTTGAAGAGGCGCTTAGGGTCGCTTGCGTCGAGTTGGGCGTACAGAATCGTTTCGCTTGGGGTGACGGAGAGGCTAATCTCAGGAGAGGGTGCAGGGTCGTGGTAGTCGGGTGAAGGCTTCTCTTGCTGAAGTATTTTAATACTCTTGTCGGTCTTCTGTATCCAACCATCCAATTTAGGCAAATACTCCTCTATTTTATTTAACCTACCCAATACACCGACCATTCCACTTTGCTTCCCGTAAGCCTGTGGCCAGTCTACTTGCATCTTAAGTTCCTTAATATCTCTTCTTAGCAGTGCAGCAATTCTTCGTGCTCTATTAGCCATCATCACTGCCCAGATAGAGAGAATAAGGCAAACTATCAAGATAATCCCCGCTGCCATTTCGAGTAGACTGGGTGTAGTGCGAGGCACTGCCTCTATCTGCAGAGAGGCTACACGTGCCTCAGTCTCCAGAGAGAGGAGACTGGGCAGTAAAAGTATAACGATACGTTTCATCGGTCAATCAGTTGTTAGGTTGCAGCAGTTCGTTGGTGAGCGCATGGAGAATGCCTTCTACAGGTAGGAAGAAAAGTGACGATTGCACTTCTTCATCCTTGTTGCTCACTTGCGCACAGCCATCCTTAATATACTTATTGATATCGCGTGAGAATACTCTTGATTGGAACACCTTGTCCATATCAGTGGGCAGTTCGATGCGTCTCTTTATATCAGTATCTGTAATGGCTTCGTGGCATATATCTATGAACTCCTTTACATGGCTGATCACGGCTTGTTCGTCGGCCGCAGTGATGTCGGCATACTTGCGCGCTTCATCATCTGATGCTCCCGTCCAAGTGGTGGCAGACGTTTCTACGAGTTTATCGTATCCACCGATGCCTTGTTGCAAGCTTTCTATGCCTCCTTGTGCGGTAGCGGCTTTGGGCGATTGTCCGTGTGGGCGAAGTATTTGTAGTCCGTCCTCATCGTAGGGATGCCCTAAGACTTTTTCAAACACGCGCTTCGTGATTTCTACGAGTCCTTGTTCGCTATATTCGTTGTCTAAGAAGATGTTGAGTATCTTCGAGCCATTTCCGCTAAATCCTATGTAGCGCGGTTCTTTCAGCCCCTTCATGCGACATACTTGCGCTGCGTAGTAGATCAGAGCCATGTAGTAGATTAGGATCAGAGCGTTGCAGGGTTCTGAAGATTCCAGCAGATGCTTGAAATCATACTTCTCGCGCACGTTATCGTCGCTGATGAGCGTACTTTCTGCAATGGAGAAGAAGAAAGAAGCCAGGTTGGCATTCATGTTCGACTTATTGGCTCCCTTCTTAATTTCGCTCATGATGTTTCGGAAGTCGATATTCGTGTTTGTCGTTTCGGCATACTTAGGCTCGAAGAAGCGGATGAAGCCATTGTCGGGCGAGCCAAACAGGCTATTTGAAGCAAAGCGTGCAGACGAGATGCATTTGATGTCTTTGCCTTCGGCGAAGAGGAAGTCCGACGTTCCGCCACCTATATCTATCGTGATGGCTGACGAAGAACCTATACTGAATGCTGGCAGAGGGGCAATGGCCTCAGGTATTTTGGAAATCTGGCTCTCTGATGCTCCGTCGAAGTAGCGTTTGAACACGTCTTTCCAGATGTTGGCAAAGTTGCCCACTTGGCGAAGCGACATACTGGTGGGGTAGAACCATACGAGTTGGGTAGCAGAGAGGTCGCCATTGTTCATCAGCACCTTGTTGCGCATGAGCATAGCCAGTTCTGATAAGAAGCAGCGCGTGCGAGCCTGCGTTTTCTCATCAGAGTTCCACTTAAGGTCGGTCGTAGGCGGCTCGTTGTAATTAGGCTGTAGCTTACGTTCGTAGAAGAAGGGAATGTTAGCATCGACTAGAGGAACTACCTCTCGCGTCCAGTCCACGTTGCTCGGTGAGGTGATAGCCGTGCGGATGGGGAATGAGATGGAGTTGCCGTTGGTGCGTCCCTCGCCAATGATGGCGGGAATGAGTTCTCCGCTCTGCATTTTGGTCCATTCAGCGTCGCTCATCATGTCGGGGACGGGGCGCAGTTGCGCATCGTCAGTATGCGTGTCGAAAGCCCGTGATCCGCTATTCTCTATGGCATACTCAATGTGCGTATTAGTAGTGCCGAAGTCTACGGCGAAATAGAACTTCTTGCTGCCTCCGCCATCTTTCATCAAGGGTACGAGCATACCCTCGGTGCCTTTATACGCCACGATGATAGCCGTGAAGTCGCTTTCCAGGCTCCATTGCTTCGCCACGCTTGTCGAGTTGTCTTTTCTTGTTCGTTGTGAGTCAAGGTTGCGGCAGCCCTCGTGAGTGGACTCTATGGGAGTCGTGTCTTTCAGAAAGGCAAGTGTGGGCAGGTCGCTGACCATGTCGCGTTCCACCATATTGTTGTCCAAAGCCAATGTGATGCGATAGTCGGGTTGCACCTTTTCAGGGAAGCGTACGTGGGGCAGGATGGTCACGCCCGTGTTGCCCAGGTTGATAATCTTACCATTCATACGCCCGTTTTGTGGATCTTTTGGCCAATAAGTACGTGTGTAAGTTACTTGTGTCACATCGTTCTGCCCCTTGATAGGCACGTTGATGGTCACTTCTATGCTCTCTTGATCGCCCGTGTGCTTTATCACGGCGTGTACCAGACGGCTCAGATCTCCTGTGTCGAAGTATCGAAAGAACTCTGGCTTGATGGGCAGCAAGTAATGGCGTAAGGTTTTGTCGTCGCCCAGCGTGATGTAGTCCTTCGTAGCAGTCTCGAATGGTTCGAGCGCATAGTCTGTATAGAGAATGTTCTGACAGAGGAAGTCGCCAGCCGTGAGGTAAGGATACTCCACGTTGATGCCGGGCAGTGTGCGCTTGGATAGTTCTCTGCCATCTTCGAAGGGCACGTCTTTGATCAATCCGCCGTCCCACGCTGAGGAAGTGTAGGTAAGCCCGTTGCACGAGTGGTCGAGTGGTAATACGAGAGGCAGAAGTCCCTCGACAGGCTTTGCCGTGCGGATAGTGAACTCGCTCTTCTCTGCCACTTGGTCGGCATTGAAGTGCTTACGCATCACGGGGTATTCGCCCGCAAAGAGCAGTTTCTTTCCATTATGCATGGTCACGGGTGCGGTATCGAGGCTGTCACATGCTTTTATATTCCCAAGTTCTTGCCCGAACTTATTGTCAATGCTATTGATCTGTGTTACCGTAGCTTGGACATAGTCGAACACTTCGGGGTAACCTTGTCTGAAGTCAGGCTGCCTGGTGAGCCACACGAGGTAGCGCACGTATTCAGGATCGCGCTTGTAGAGCGGGTTGAAGTCTCCGTCGAAGGGGCGGTCGTTGTTACCCTCGAAGAGGATTTGGCTCGTCACGTAGCCTAGATCGTTGGCAGGGGTGAAGAAGAGCGTGCAAGGGCTCGTGGCACCAATCACGTGTCCAGGCAGCGCACTTGTGCTTGGGGCTCCTGGACCAATGTAGGAGAGTATGTAGATGCTCTGCAATTTCTGCAGATTGTACACGTTGTTGTTGGCTCTGTCAGATTGAATGAAGAGTTCTAGCGTGTTTCCCAATAGCTGCTGCTGAGGATCGGCCGATGCTTTGAGATTTTGTATCTCGCTTACGTCCCATTCCGTAAGCTCCAGGATGTTGCTAAACTTGTCGATATTGAAGAAGATCTCGCCCACGTCCAGTGCATCGGACACCATGCGGTAGTAGATGTTCGTTCCGTCGAGGTTCTTCTGCTCATTGACGTACTTAAAGGCTTGCTTCACCAGGTCGAGGCGAGCAAAGGGGCTTGGGATGGAAGTAATCTCGCTCTGTGCATTTGAGCCTTGAGGGTCTTGGATGGATTCCACGGCCTTCTCTGAGATGACTTTGCTATTGCCCCACCCGTTTATATTGTCTGTAGCACCAGCTTCGGTGCCCTCGTGTAGTCTGAGTATTTTCATGGTCGTATCAGAACTTAAGTTTTTCTTTGATGAGTCTCTCTGTGGCGAGCGAGAATAGGTTGAGCCAGTAGGCTGCAGGAGTCTTTAGCGACTGGGGAAGTCGCTGCTTAGCCGTATTGTCCTTTATCTTATTCAATCGATTGTTGAATAGGTCGAAGCCGCTGTCCATCGCCAATACCCTTTGGGGCTTGACGCCGCTAACGAGGTCGAAGAGTTGCTTTCCTGTAGCGTTGAGGTTGAATGGTGTAAACTTGCGCCCCATTTCACTCATGTCGTAGAGCCATCGTTCGTAGCCCGTGGTGAAATAGAGGAGTTGGTTGTAGAATCCGTCTTTCTCTATGGTTGTCTCATTGAGTGTAGGCTCATGTGTCTTAGCCCATGTCTTGTCCCACGAGTCGTCGAGCGCTTGAGTAAAGAATTTGTGGGCAAGGAGCAACTTGGTCATAGGCTTGCGTACGAGCTTTACGGTAACGTCGTCCAAGTTGCTGAAGTTGAACTCGTTCTTATCTTCATTGATGCCAAACTCGTGATATGCCGTTTGGCTCGTGGCGGAATGTGGATCTGCCCCTATGGTTTGCTTGGCAAAGTCGAAGATGGACAGTGCGGCTACGAATTCTATGAAGTTGGGTCTATTCTTCTGTTGCGGTCCGCCGTCGTGGTTTTCATACGTAGCTTGGTCGTTGTCGCCTATGTAGTACATGTGGTCGAGCTCCGAAAGATTCCCTGCATAGTATTTCAGCGCGGCGCGCGTCTTCATGTAGAAGGTGCCGCTATCTATTTGGTCGTCTCGCGTCTCGTCTATGGCATTGAGCTTGAAGTAGGGCAATACGCTGATGGCTCCTATCTGCGCTTCTGCTATGGTGTGGGCATTGGGAAAAGCTTGCGGATTGTCTGAGCGCAGGTTTTTCAGCAGAATGGGGAAACCGCTTGCTCCCGTTCCGCCAAAGATAGAGCTGATGATAAATACGGCATCGCCCTGCGTGAATCCGTTGGCGAACGATGCGAAGTCTTCACTCTTAATAAACTGGTTGAGCACCACGCTGCCTATGTTGGGATTACCCTTGAATCCCACCGCCATGTCTGAATCCAGATTCTTCTCGCTAAAGAGCATCTTGACGAGGTCGTTGTTGGCTCTGTTGAGGCCCTGGAAGTTCATATAGTTTTTAAACTTTTGTGCTGTTTCTCCAGGAATGTTCAGCGTGAATCCGTTTTTGCAGCAGCACCCCATCTGTGTGGCGAAGAATCCGTTGGGGTCGGCCGCTTCGGTGTGGTCGGCATGGTTGTAGAGCTTTTGGTAAGTCTCCATCAGCTTCACAGCGTCAGTCTTGTCGCCCGAGGTGCTGTCAGCATCCACTACGATGGGTACCACCTCATTGTAGCCATTCACTTTCACGCCCGCGCCGAGCAGATAGGTAAAGGCACGCAGCACACGCGATCCAGTGCCACCGATGCCAAATATATAGAGTTTTGCCATGGTCGTTAGTAGTTATCAGTTTTTGTAGGGTACTTTATAGTTGTGCGTGCTGAATAGGCAGAGCACGGAGCATATGATGTAAAATACTGCGCTCAGCAGTCCTGTAGCGATGGCGGAACCAAACACATCACCATATCCGCAGTCGGCCACTTCGTCGCTTCCCGCGCCATTGTACATCGCTACCCCCTCGATGTAGCCTATAAGAGTTGTTAGGAAAAACGTGACTCCGAGTGTGATAAACCACCATTTCCTGCCTGTAAATTTCACTGAGGGAAGGAAATAGAATATCAGCGCCATCACGAAAGCCGCTCCGATGAAAGTCCATCCGAGTATGTTGTAGCCATAGGTATCGTAGAGGAATGTGTCCCATGCGTCGCTATAGCAGCCCGAGAGGAAGCCGAAGAGAGTAGAGAAAAAATCGTTCATTGTGTAGTAATAGATAAGATGTGTGGGTATTAATTTTCAATGTATAGAGTCAAGCAAGCATAGCAGTCGCCCGTGTTTTCAAAGGCCTTTTGTATGCCTTCGGCCATAGAGCTAAGGCCGAACGTTTTCCCCGCGAGCGGTTTCAAGCCCGTGGGGTCGTTGCTTTGGCCAATCCAAGCGGGAAGGGCTTTCTTCAGTTTCACTTCGCAAGGCATTGCCGTGAGATGCTCCGGGTCTGTGGCAGTGAGGGTTATTCTGTATGTCCCCGCTTCGCCTGCGATGGCACTGACCGCCGTCACGCGGTAGCCCTTTGTATTTGTCACGTAATTATTTGTATTGAGCAGATAAGCGCTGGTCAGCGGAAGGTTAGAAAAGTCGGCTTTTACATTAAAGCTGAAAGTATCCGTTCGCTTGTAGCGCTTGCTTTTCATGATATGGTGCTTCTGCTTAGCTCTGCACATATGGAACGTACCCAACTTTGCCGTGGCCTGCTTCTCTATCTCATAGCTCACGGGGGTGCATCCCATCTCCGTGTAGCTCTGTGTGAAATGCGTGCCACTTCTCTCGGCCGAATGCAGTAGGGTGGCAATTTCATTTCGCTTGCCAGCCAGCAACACGTAGTAGGGGCGCTCGCCTTGGAAAGGCTGACGGTCGTTGTTCACGTTCCAATAGTAGCCATCGTAGGCCGACATGCCCTGTAGTAGCACCACTCCGAAATCTTTGTCAGATTGCAGCCTGTGTGCCATGCTATTGCATATATCTTGTTCCTGCATCTCCAGATAGTAGCTTACATCGGCTGTGCTTCCTGGAGGCGAGAAGATGAAGTCCGAGGCCAATAGCATTACTCTCTGCTTGCTTCTCTCCATTGATTTCGCAATCACTTCGGCAATGTCGGAGAATGCCCGTTCTCCTCCTTGCTCCTTAAAAGCTGCGGGGCTCAGATTGAGTATGAACTCTCTGGGTTGAACGTTTTGCACAAGGATATCTTTGTTGATATAGTAGAGTGTGCGTTGCCCCACGTTGAGGTTAGAAATCATTTTGTACAGATCTGTCTTAAACTGTGTCCTGCCTTTCACATATCCGTCCATACTTCCCGAATTTTCAATATAAGTATCGAGCGAAATCTTGGTTGGGGCGGCTTTTACTTCTTCCTTAGGTTCGTCCTTACAAGGGTCAGCTCGGAAGAATCCACAGCTCAACAAGCTGAGGCATATCATTGGGCATATAAGGAACTTTGCTTGCTTAATCATGTCAATAGAATTGAGAGAGTATTAGCTTTGTGCTATAAAGGTGTTTAAAGTATGGCAAATATAATCATTTACGAATTACCCCCCTATTTACATATACTTTAACATAAAAATTCTTATCCTTTCTTAAGAAGTCTCTTGTGGTGCGGGGGTGGAGGGGAGGGGGAGTAGGGACGAAAAAATCGGTGGATGCAAGCAGGTGTTGCATCCACCGATTGGGGATTCCGTTGGGGGGAGGAGCCGTTTATCTCAGCCAGGCAATGTTGGTGGTCTTGGCTTTCTGACCGTTGCCGTAGGCCACGCCGATGGCACGGATGGCGGCTATGCGCTGCTGCTCAAGCTTCACAGCGTCGTGATACTTCTCACGCATCTCGAGGTCGAGGTCGCTGCGCACTTGAGTCTTAATCTCCTTCGAGAGGGCAAGCGCATCGTTGTAGCAACCAGCTTCGGGGTCGATCTGCAGAAGGATGTCTGCCACTTCGCGTGCGCTGGCTTGATCCTGCCCTGCTGCCCAGATGCCGCGTGCCTTGTTGAGGAGTTGCAGGTTGTAGCGGTCGCGATAGCGGGTGTAGATCTTCAGCCCCTCGCTGATGGCCTCGTCGCCCCCTTTGGAACAAGCCGGGATGGCTGTGACGAGTGCCAGCGCCTCTTCGAACTGTTGCAGCCCTGCCAGGCGGCGTGCTTCCTTGAGTATGTTGGGGTACTGCGTGTTGTAGTAGTTCATAATCAAGCTCTTGCCCGTCTCGAGCATTTGTACCACCATGGGCGCTTTGGGACGGAGCTGCGAGAAAGCATTGTTGTAGGCTTTCACTTCGTTGTTGCCCACTCCGTTGAGCTCGATGTAAGCGCTTGAGAATTTCTTCTTATTGTAGATATCTGCCACGTAGAGTGTGATACCGAGATTGCACGATACCTTGGCGGGAGGGCCGGGGAGGATACTCTTGTCGAGCATGTCGCAGCGTGCGCTGAGCACAAACTGAGAATAAGGGAGCTCAGCGTTCATGCCGTTGCTCACGGCGATGCGCGTCAGCGTGTTGGTGAGCAGTTGCTCGGAGGCTTCGGGCACCTCGTCGGCTTGCTGTATGAGCACTACTGACACGGGTATGTCGCACTCCTGTGCCAAGGCTTCGGCGGTGCCCATGGTGCAGCATGTGCCCACGAGCAAGGCTATTTTGTGGAGCAAATTGTTCATAGCTTTAGAGATTTAGATTCTTATTTTTCGTCGATCACGAGTAGGCAGCGGCCCAGTCCGCGATTGATAATCTTGCAGGGGATGTTGTAGGGCGGCTGTTGGAGGAAACGGCGCAGGTTGCGTGTGAATCCCTCGGTGTCTTCGGGCATGCCGTTTTTCTTGTAGAGCGGTATGCGCACTTGGTCGTAGAGGGTGAAGTTCTCTGTGGCGTCGCTCTTGTTGAAACGGTGGCTGACGGTGTTTTCAGCCATCCAGTTGTCTATGATTTCGGTAAGTTCCGTACCATCGTATTCTGTCTCGAGGTCAATGCCCGATCCATTGTCGAACACGCGGATGTCGATGGCCACCTCGCGTCCGTTGGCAAAGATGTCGTCGAAGTGACGTTGGAGCTGAGTTGTGAAGTTGTCCATGTTGTCCTGTACAGCCTCTTCGAGCAGTACGGGCGTTTCGGCGCTGAATGAAGGGTTGCCCGTGCCTTGAGCGCCAGCCACCTGCTTATTGGTGTAAGCGTCGAGCCCCTGCAGATTGTAGGTGATGCTCTTCTTCGGTCCGATTTCGCTCACGGTCCAGTCTATTTGGAGCAGTATGTCAGCTTTTGCCACGCGGCGCAAGCGGTCGAGCGGGCTTTCGGTCATAGAGGCTCCGCTGGCCTTGCTGCGTATGAGGTTGTCTTCTGCCGTGAGGCTATTGATGCTCTTCAGGCTTTGCTCCATGCTCACGAGGGGGAACCCTTGGTCTGCCATGAGCACGCCAATCTTGGTTATCACGTTGTTGAGATCTTTACTCTCGAGCAGGGCCTGTCGGTAGTCGGGAATCTCCTCTACGGAGCCTTGATTGTCATATTCTTGCATATAGCCATGCTCTTTACACCAGGCGTCGCTGGGCACCACCATCAGTTTGGGCTTTTTGGCCTGTCCGAAGGCGGTGATGCATGCCAGGAATAGCATGGCAAGAGATAAGAATCGTAGTTTCATAAGTCGTTGCAGTTATGAGGTTTTGTCGCCAAAGTTTTAATCGATCACGTGGTCGGCCTTGAGCCTATCTTTCAGTTCGGCTCGGAGCACGCGCACGGTGATGGTGTAGCTCACGAAAGCTTTTGCCTTGGCTTTGGTGCGCGAGTGGTTGCGCTCGTCGGCCATGCTGATGTATTTAAGGTATTCACCGCCGTCGGCAAAGAATATGTTGAAGTACTTTTCATACTTCTCCTCGGCGTTAGCTTCCGCCACGATGGGTCGCATGTTGCATCCCTTTTGTCCGTGTCGGATGCCATAGAATATCACTTCTCTCACGGCGTTCTTCTTCGCTTGTTCCACGGCGTCGGCCTTGTTGCGTCCCGAGGCGGTGACGCGTAGTGTCTGTGAGCCGTCGTGTTCCACGCCCATACACTCTATCTGTGCTCCCTGATAGGCTGCCACGGTGCTTTGGCTTGTGGTGCATGCCGAGAGGGCGAGGGCTGCCACGGCGAGTGCTGCCGGAAGGTGTTTGATGCTATTCTTGTTCATAAGTGTAGATTGTGCTGTAATGTGTGGAGTTTGCTGTGATGTCAGAACTCATAGCCCACGTGGAGCATGAGCGAACTTGTGGTCTCTATGCGCGTGGCGGGTGGTACTTCCAGGTGGTCAGTGTTGATATGGTTGAGGCTATAGCTGATGCCCAGCAGCCATGAGCTACGTTGCTCGCCAAAGCGTAGGCCCACTGAGGGAGAGAATACGAATCCGTCCTTAAAGACATGGCCCACGCTGACCGACCAGTAGGGCACCATGCTGCGGTCGGCCTGTGAGAGGAAGTTGCCGCGTGCGTTGAAGAAGAGGGGGAAGGTGCAGCTATTGGCATTGCCGCGTCGGCGGGCATTGTTGTTGAAGTAATATTTAGCTCCAAATCCCACGCCCACTTTGATATATTCGTTGAATCTGTAGCCGCCGGTGTAGGTCAGTTGTGCCGCTTGCATGTTGGCATGGTTGAGCATGACGGTGCTTCCGGCCTCCGCTTCTGCGGCACACCAGAATCCCGTCTCGCTCTGCGTATGGTCTACGTACTTTGCGCGATGAGGCTTTTGGGGCAGAACGATTTCCTTGTCCGACTGTGCTGAGAGGCTTGATGCCGACATGAGTATCAGCCCCAGGAGTGCTGTAAGTTTGTTCATAGCCGTAATTATTTTGTATGATTGGTTGACGGGAATATTGGTTAACAGGTTAACGGGGTGACGGGTTAACGGGTAAGTATGTCTTAGACTACTTGCTTTGTTTGAACTCGACAAACTTACCTGTTAACCTGTTAACCTGTTAACTTGTTAACCTGTTAACTCGTTAACCCGTTAACCTGCCAACTCGTTATGCTTTAGAATCCATCGCTCAGGCCGCGAATGATGCCTGCTGCAGAGAGGTCAGAGCGCAGCTTGTCTTTGTTCACCTGTACGATAGCGCCCACTTTGTAGCCTTTGGCAGTCTTGATGCGTTCGTACGATCCGGGAATGATGGAGGCATAGTTGAGATAAGCTCCGCCATTCTCATCGAAGAATGAGGTGAAGTAGTCGGCTTTCTGCTCTTCTACCGTGGCCGAACCAGCCATGGCGGGTGCGCTGGGCTTTCCTTGGAATCCGCGGAAGAGCACGCCGTGTACGGCGCCATATACGATCTGCTGGTCGCTCACTTTGGCAGAGCGAGAGTAGACGAATACTTTCACCAGGTAAGTGCCCTGCACGCCCGATCCTGCCGATGATATGTCGTACTTCACGGGGTCGGTGCCTTTGGCTGCGATGGGCTGTACCATCGCCAGGAGGAGCAGCAGGAGGGAGATAAGGTGTTTCATAATCTTTCTTTTGGGGAGAGGTCTTAGTCTGTTGGTATGTGAAAATGTTTTCAGTGAAATCTAAAGTTCTTGCTGGCCGCTTCGTGGGCGGTGCGTCGCGCATGGGCGCTGTGAGTAAGGATAGTTGTAAGAGAAAGGTTACAATCGTCCACTGCGCGTAGAAGCCGACGCGAGACGCGTCGCCCACAGAGCGAGCAGCATCTTTTATTTCGTGATTTCGCGGATCATCATGCCGGGGTAGAAGTCCTTCGTGCCGCTTGTGCGCTCAAAGGTGGTGGCGCCGAGTGTGGCACCCTGTGCACCTTCTTCTACAGCCATGTAGCGGTTGTCCCATATCTTGTTCTTGACAGGGCGGATGGTGCCTACGCGCTTGTAGGTATGCGTGCCGTCTTCGTTTTCTACCACTTCGAGCACTTCAAACTTGGAGTTCTCCGTCACGCCCTCCTTCTTGCCTACATAGGCTGTGAGAGGTTCGGTGCTGACAAGGGGCGACTTTGTGCGGAATTCGCTGTAAGAGCGTTGCAGGTCTACGATGTTGTCGTCGAGTGCACGCTGACAAGCCTTTCGCACCATCTGTACGGGGTCGCCCGCATTGACACCAGCGAATGAGGTGGTGCTACCCTTGCTTTCTACCTTGCCCACGTAGGTGAGGTGGTACTGTCCGCGACCGTTGTCGAAGGCCTTGTATTTATCGCCTTCATAGGGTGTGGAGGCGTATTGCGTCTTGTAGAAGTTGAGAGCTATCTCGTCGTTCCAGTCGAGGCGATAGAGGAAGGTATTGATTCTCACCTTGAATCCGCGCATATTCTCCATGAAGCTACCGAGGTTAGAGAAGCCCGACATGCCTGTCACGCTACCTATAGCTTTGAATATGCCGCCGATCAGTTTGCCGCGTTGCTCCTTGTCGATGTAGCGGATATCGTTCACTACGACGAAGGTGTTGCCTATGAGGTCTTCGCCCGCGTCGGCCATGAGGGCTTGGCTTCGAGCCGACTTCTCGGCGAGTATCTCGTCAAATTTGGTTGCGTTGTAGAGTCCGCGTGTTTTGATCAGCTCCATGTCGCACTCGCCAGTATAGAAGTCGCGGTCGAACCACTTGGCCACCAGTCGGCTTGCCACTTGATTCTCGGTGAGAAACGTTGTCACGGCGTCATTCTCATTGTCGCTTTTAGCGCCTTTGAGCTTCTTGTCGAGGTTGATCACCTTCACGCTGAGGTCGTGGTTGTTGTATTTATCGGGAGTAGGCATGGCTAAGAAGGCGGTGCGTATCTCCTTAGCAAACTTCTGATCGGTATGGTTGATCAGGATGGAGTAGAGCGAACTGCGGCGATAAGGTGTGTCGGCATCGCTCTTTTGTGCCTTTACTGAGGTCGTGGCCAGTGCCATCAGAAGGAGAGGAAGTATGTATTTTTTCATGTCTGTCAGAGTTAATGTTGATACGATTGAGGTGTACACGATAGTTAGAAGTCCCAATTGTCATCGTTGATTTTCGTCTCCATGGGATAAGAGCGATAGTACTGTGTCATGTAGAGGCCGAGCTTCTTATTCTGTGCCTTTGTAAGCTTCTTATCGCCGTTGGCATGTACCAGATGGGCAACGTTGGAGAACATACGGATGTAGTAAGGTCCCTCTGCATACACCTCGCCATCAAGTCCTAAGATGCTGCCGAAGTAAGGCTGCTGCGAGGCAAACACCTCGTCGCTGACATCCTGCTTCGTAACGCATTTCACCATGCCTCTCGTCACGGCATCGTCGGGCACAAAGTAGCCTTTGGGCTTCACCCATGCGTAGCCGTTCTGATAGTTGGTCACAATCTCGTAGCCATTGGGGCGTACCTGCTTTTGTGTCATGTCGTAGGCATACCATAGGTTGTCAGTATTCTTGCCCCATACGATGCGCGGCTTCGCTTCCGAGAGCGGCAGCAGGTCAGCAAACTGGCAGGGCATCACCTCTTGGTCAGAAAGTGTGCGCATGCCCCAACCATTGGCTGTCTTGACGGGCACGTAGTCGAACATCGGAGCCTTCACTCTCTCATAAGCGAAGGGGATAATCTCCTTCCCCTGACGATTGATAGCGCCCCATTTACCATTCATCTTCACGCCGAATATGTCGGTATGGCTCGTGATGTCAGAGAATTCTATGGACTCTATCTTTACGCCCTCGGCAAAGAGCGGCTGGTTCTGTTCGTCGAAAGCATCACATTCCGTCTCGCCAGCTTTCACGCCAGCCCATGCCTTAGCGTTCGAGGAGTAGAGCACGTAGGCATAGCCGCTACGGAGCGTGTTGCCTGCTTTATCGATAAAGTTCCATCCATCTGTGGTGTTGACGGCAGCCACGTCGCCATGGAAGTCGCTGTGCGTCCACTCCTTCAAGTCGTCAAGTCCACCTTTGAGCTTCGATACGGTCAGCATCTTCTTCGTGGCCATGTTGTAGTACATACACGTGGTCTTCGACTTCGTAGCATTGTAGCAACGCACCATGTCGCTCACGGGAGTCATCACCCATGTGGCTTTGCCTATAGGCATGAGCAGTTGGCCCGTGCTCGAAACGACGCCCGCCTTCTGTGCAGTCTTTTCATCCTTCGATACAGCATAGTACTCTCCGTTGGAGAAGAGCGTATCGCCTATCACGTGGAGCTTATACAGGGGATACGCATTGTCGTGCATGGCGCGAATGTTGCTAGCTGAGGTGAACTCATAGAGTCCCTTGTACTTAGGCTCTACTGCCACGCTACCATCGCTATTGACAACGCCATACTTGCCACCTTGGATAGACTGCGTACCATCAGAACTTACCACCTTGCCGCCTTTGCTTATCCAGGCCTTGCCGTAGCAGTTGAGCTTGCTTATGTGCAGATAGCTGAGCGGGAGCACCACGCTACCATCGTTGGCTATCAGACCATAGTTCTTCCCCTTTTTGGCAAGAAACAGACTCTTGCCCCAGGGCACGAGAAGCTCATACTTGGGCTTGAGCACCTCCATGCCCTGCTCATTGACGAGACCATATTTGTCACTTTTCGACACGATGGACACTCCGTTGCTGAATGCTGCTGCCGATTCGTATTTGCAGCTTACCACCTCATTGCCCGAAGCATCGACAAAGCCTACACGTCCTTTCTCGTCGACCTTGGGTCGCAAGTTCTGTGCTTGTGCTCCTAAGGTCAGCAGGAGCGAAGCACCCAATGTAATCCAGATTCTCTTCATAGTGATTGATGTAATGGGGTTATGTTTTTTTATAAGATATGCCTTGTTCTTTAGGACGTGAAAAATATATACATTTATGAAATACCCCCTGATTACATAAACTTTAACATAAAAATATTTTATTCTTGCTAAGAAATCTCGTAAAGTAGGGAGCGGGGTGGGGCGGAGGACGGTGTGAAAAATCGCGGGGCTGCGCGGGGTAAAAAAAGTCCCCCCGAAGAGTTTTTTCTCTTCGGGGGGATAATTTTTCCTTTTCCGTAGGATAATTTTTTCGCTACGGGGGGATAATTTTCGGGGGAGGCTCAGAGGCGGATTTCAGCCAGTACAAAGTAGCTTCAGAGCCAGTACGAAGTAGCTTCAGCCAGTACAAAGTAGCTTCAGCCAGTACTGGGGGCGACGCGTCCTCGCGTCGGCGGCACGAGCAGCCAAGAAGTCTACTCAAAGTAAGTGGGGGCGAAGCGTCTCGCTTCGGATAGTCACGCGAGGCTCAATGCCGAAGCGTGTCTAAGATAGCAATCAGAAGGTCAATTCGGGCTTCGAGCCCTTCATTGCCCTGCCGAAGCGAGGACGCTTCGCCCCCACTGCCTATGGATTCACTTCTTGTCCTTCTGCTTAGCAGGAGTGGACTCTGAGGCGGGCTTCACCTCCTGGGCGGTGTAGCCAAACTTCTCGAAGGCTTTCAGCAGGAGGGCGGGCGAGGTCTTGTCGGCATCGTACTTGATGGTGACGGTCTGATCATCGAGGCTCGTCACGATGTCCTTCACGCCCTTTTCGAAGCGGAGGTTCTTCTTGATCTTTACTTCGCAGTTGTTGCAGTGCATCTGAGGAGTGGGGGTTACGACAAGCACCTTGATGTCGCGTGCCACGGCACAGGCTGAGCCCATACCGAGGGCAAGAATGAGGGAAAGGATACGTTTCATGTCTATTGTGTGTGTATGTTTATGGAATCTTATTAGGGGGGGGAATGTCTAAAAAAGTTTGCGGGGGCGGAGGGAGTTGAGCACCACGCTCACAGAACTCATCGCCATGGCGGCACTGGCTATCATGGGGCTAAGCATCTGGCCGCATAGCGGATAGAGAACACCCGCAGCGATGGGGATGGCCACCACGTTGTAGCAGAAAGCCCAGAAGAGGTTCTGGCGAATGGTGTGCATCGTCACCCGCGAGAGAGCAAGCGCTTCGGGCAGACGCTCGAGGTCGGCGCTGAGAAGCACCATCTGCGAAGCCTCCATGGCAATGTCGCTGCCGCGGCCCATGGCAATGCTCAGGTCGGCACGCGCCAAGGCAGCACTGTCGTTGATGCCATCGCCCACCATGGCTACGCGGTGCCCCTCTTGCTGCAAGCGCGCCACGAGTTGAGCCTTGTCCGTGGGGCTTTGGCGCGCCATGACGCAGGCGGGATCGATGCCCACCTCACGGGCCACCTTGCGAGCCGTCTGTTCGCTATCGCCCGTGAGCAACAGGGGTGTCACGCCGAGGCTCTTCAGATGGGCTATGGCCTGTGCCGAAGTGGGCTTCAAGGGGTCGGTCAGTGCAAGGGTTGCAAGCAGTGTGCCATCCGCTGCGCTGAGCCCCACTAAGGTGCGTGCATCGGCCTCCCATGCCTCGAGGATGCGCTGCTGCTCAGAGGTGAGCTTGGTGCCTTGCGCTTCGAGCCAGGGCAGGCTGCCCAGGAGGTAGCCAGTGCCACCGATGGTGCCGCTCAGTCCGTGGCCAGTCTGCGCCTTGTAGTCAGTGACTTCGAGGCGCTTTGCACCTTCCAAGTAATTACAGATGGCACGTGCCAAGGGGTGCGTGCTGAGCATTTCGAGCGAGAGGATGACGGATCGCAGCGCATCAGCGTCGGTGCCATAATAGTGGGCATCCTCCACGGTGGGCTGCCCCAGGGTGAGTGTGCCCGTCTTGTCAAGCAGGATGGTGTCAATGCGCTGAGCCGTCTCGAGGCATGAGGCGTCCTTCACCAGTATGCCTCGGCGTGCGCCTCGGCCAATGCCCACGATGAGTGCCGTGGGCGTGGCGAGTCCTAAGGAGCATGGACAGGCTATGACGAGCACGGAGACGAGTGCCACCATGCCGTGGCTAAGCCCCTCGGCATCGTGCCCCAAGATTATCCATAGCGCGAATGAAAGCACAGCGAGCGCCACGATGGTGGGCACGAAGATGGCGGCAATCTTGTCCACCAGTGCCTGCACCCTCACGCGGCTACCCTGAGCCTCTTGCACCATGCGCACGATCTGTGAGAGCAGCGTGTCCTGTCCCACGTGGTGGGCACGGTAGCGGAGCATGCCTTGAAGGTTGACCGTGCCCGCCTTGACAGTAGCTCCCACAGCCTTCTCCACGGGGATGGGTTCACCGCTGAGCATGCTCTCGTCTACAGCCGACTCTCCGCTCACCACCTCGCCATCCACGGCAATGCGGTCGCCCGGATGGGCCAGGACGATGTCGCCCCGTCGCACTTGGTCAATGCGTTTCACAGCTTCCGCTCCGTTGGGCATCACCACCGTGACCTCCTTGGGCTGCAGACCCATGAGTTGGCGTACGGCGGAGGTGGTGCGGTGCTTGGCGCGCGCCTCGAGGGTGCGACCGGTGAGGATGAAGGCGGTGATCATGCCCACACTGTCGAAGTAGAGGTGGGGCTCCAGATGGTGCGCCTCAAACCATTGGGGGAAGAATAGGGCAGCGCAGCTGTAGGCATACGATACCGTGATGCTCAGTGCCACGAGAGTGTCCATATTGGACGTGCCGTGGCGCAGGAGTCTCCATGCGGGGGCGTAGAAGGCGCGGCCAAAGCGCCACAACGAGTAGGACGCTAAGAAGAAAAGCGCCACCTCTTGGCCCGAGAAGAGACCGCGCCAGAGGCTTAGCACCAGTAGCGGAAGGGCCACAGCCCATGCGCCAAGGAGCGTGCGGCGCTGACGAGCGTAGGCATCGGCATCGGATGGTTCGGCGGCGTCGGCAGCTTGCGATGACTGCTGATTGTCGGCAGCGGGGGTAGCGACGGGCTGGTCTATGATGAGTTCGAAGCCCATTTGCGCCACGGCCTGCTGCATCTGTTCGGGGGTGCAGAGCTGCGGGTCATAGCTGACGCGGGCGGTGTTGGTGGCAAGGTTGACGTTGACCTCAGTCACGCCCTCAAGGCGCTGCAGGGCCTTGGTGACATGGGCTGAGCATGAGGCGCAACTCATGCCTTTGACGGGAAAAATGCTTTGCATTTTAAGTAATAAGTAAAAAGTAATAAGTAATAGGCTGGCGCCAAGGAAAATTTAGAGAATGGGCTAAGGGCTCTAGTGATACTAGGATTTCTAGTCTTTCTAGTACTACTAGTATTACTAGAAGAACTAGTATTACTAGGAAGAACTAGTATTACAAGAAATCCTAGTCCTCTTAGAAGATCCTACCCCCACCTCCCCTCTCTAAAAGTTCACTCTCAATCCGGCGTAGCCCATGGCTCCGTGGACGGGGCCCCACACCTGCGTGGCATCGAAGCGGCTGGACCAGGGGTGGGCGGCCTCGATGATGGGCACCTTCTGCCGATAGTTGGTGAGGTT
>JBNMGC010000012.1:0-38498 GCA_050873845.1 Alloprevotella sp. | reverse complement strand
CGTAGTTAGGATTGTAGAGAGCATAGATGCCAGCTCCTGCATCGACGGGCACCACCATCCAGTCTTGACCTTGAGCCGTGAGGTCGAGGTCTTCCATCTGCAGATAGGTGTCGTGTGCAGCCACGTTGCCATTGCCCACGGCCTTACCCGTCTGGGTGCTGACAATGCGGTAGATCACGCCCGACCTGTTCAGATTGACAGCAGCCTTGACCGCAGTGTTTGCCACGAGTAGCAGCAAAGCTATCAGCCACAGACTGCGCTGTTTGATTGTCTTTGTCATGTGTGTGATTTGTATGGATAATTATTAAATGTTTTTCGCTTTGAAAAGTTTTCATGCGTGTGCGCGGCAAATTTACGTATTTTCTTCGGTTAACTGAAATGTATGAACGAAAAAGGACTCACCGCTTGGACATTTTGATATCTATTGAATCCTTCTTTGAAGAAAAGTTGAAACGATAAGATTTTCCTTTTGAACATGCTGTACCCTCTCGCCGATGGTCTCACGCACGCGCGCGTTACAGAGAGTTTTGGACGCTCTATACTTATTTTCCTACACTTTTCTCCTCTATACGCTGATTATCAGCATTTCCGCGAGTGTAGGCAGTCGCTATTTGCCTGCACTATCCTTCACTTTGCCTGCACTTGAGTGTGTCTTATTACCCCTTGGAGGCGTTCTAATTATCCCTTGGACGCGTTTTAATTATCCCCTGGATACGTTTTAAGCGTAGCATACGCTTGAGAAGAGGTCTTCGTGGAAAGAGTCCTTCTCTAAAGACAGCTAAGCACCATGCAAGCAACGTGACGGATTAGTGCAAGCAATCAAGCGCCGCCTACACTCACAAGATCTTTGATATTCATTGCATTACGAGGCAACAGTGTAGGAGTGTAGGCAACTTACATAGAAAACTTGATGTACGCGCGCGCGAAGAGGCTGCCACCGACTTTCTCCATCCAAAAAAAAACATTACCTTTGTGCCTACAACCAGCCACAGAGATTCTGCACAATGAACAACTATATCGTATCTGCCCGAAAATACCGCCCCACCAACTTCGACAGCGTGGTGGGACAGAAGGCCTTGACCACTACTCTGAAGAATGCGATAGCTCAAGGTAAGTTGGCGCATGCCTACCTGTTTTGCGGTCCGCGAGGTGTGGGAAAGACCACCTGCGCCCGCATCTTTGCTAAGACTATCAACTGCCTCTCGCCCACTCCGGAAGGAGAGGCTTGCAATGAGTGTGAAAGTTGCAAGGCTTTCAACGAACAGCGCTCATACAATATTCACGAACTCGATGCCGCATCTAACAACTCCGTCAACGACATTCGCGAACTCATCGAGCAGGTGCAGATACCGCCTCAAGTGGGCCGATACAAGGTGTTCATTATCGACGAGGTGCACATGCTCTCGCAGGCAGCATTCAATGCCTTCCTCAAGACACTCGAAGAGCCTCCTGCTCATGCCATATTCATTCTGGCCACCACGGAGAAGCAGGCCATACTGCCCACCATCCTGAGCCGTTGCCAGATATACGACTTCGCACGCATCACCGTGGCAGATATCATCGACCACCTCATGCACGTGGCAGACAAGGAGGGTATCACCTATGAAAAAGAAGCTCTCCACGTCATTGCCGAGAAGGCCGACGGCGGTATGCGCGATGCGCTCTCCATCTTCGACCAAGTGGCAAGCTTCTGCGAGGGAAATATCACTTATGATAAGGTGATAGAAGACCTCAACGTGCTCGACTACGAAGAGTACTTCGGCATGACCGAATCTCTGCTCAAGGGCGACATCCCCGCAGCTATGACACGACTCAACAATGTGCTTTGCAAGGGATTCGAAGGCAACTACTTCATTGGCGGACTGGCATCGCACTTCCGCAACCTCTTGATGAGCCGCGACGAGCAGACGCTGCCCCTACTCGACGTGAGTGACCAGGTGCGCCAGCGCTACCACGAGCAGGCCATGCGTTGCAAGCCCGCCATCATTTATCGAGCACTGAAGCTCTGCAACGATTGCGACATGCACTACTCCAGCGCACGCAATAAGCGACTACTCGTAGAGCTTACCCTCATCGAGGTGGCTCAAGCCGCAGTGGGTGATGACGACACAGGGTGTGGGCGTCGCCCTACACGAAAGCTTCACCCCATCTTCGCTCACCTGCAAGGCACGGTGAGCCCCGCTACGCGAGCCACAGCTCAGCGCACCACATCCCCCGCCACGCCACAACCTACTCCCGCTCCCGCAGCTACCACGGTCGCGCAGCATACCGCTGCTCAACCAGCAGCTACAGCAGCTACTTCCCCCACAGCAGACGCATCGCCCCACCTCAAGGGATTGGAACAACTCTTGGCAGACTCAGCAAAGAAGAATCAGCGCCAAGCGCGCAGTCTCAACACCATATCCATCCGATCGGTCACAATGGGTAGCCCCGCGCCATCCAGCCAAGAAGCACAGCAGAAAGCCGCTGAAGAAGCGCACCGACAAGCAACACTCCGCACACAAGCCGAGACACAACCAGCCAAGAAACTCTGCAATGCTTTCGACGACGATCGACTGACCTACTACTGGTTTCGGTTTGCACAGCAACTTCCACCCGAGCAACGTGCACTCTGCGGCCGCATGAAAGGCATGCAACCTCACGTCGACACGCAGACATGGCAGGTCAACGTGATGGTAGAGAACGAGATGGTAGAGCAGTATATGTACAACGTGCGCGTGACGCTCTGCAACTATCTGCGCACGCAGCTTCGCAACGATTTTATCACGCTCAACTTCGAAATCGTGCCCGACAATGCTCCGAAGCGCCCATTCAGCCGCCTTGAGAAGTTTAAGGACATGATGAAGCGCCACCCCGATCTCGACCTCCTACGCAAGGAGCTCGACCTCGAATTGGCATAATAGCTCACACAGTTCTTCTCGGTTGTAATACTTAATACTTTATACTTAATACTTAATTAATGGAACAGACTCCCCACAAGTATGTCAGCGTGGCATACGAACTCTACACCGACAACGAAAAAGGCATTCACGAACTCGTAGAAAAGGCTCCAGCAGAGCATCCCTTCCAGTTCATCTCGGGCATGGGCGTGACGCTCGACGCTTTCGAAGAGAAACTGCTCGCACTCGCAGAAGGCGATAATTTCGACTTCGTGCTTAAGCAAGACGAAGCCTATGGTCCCTACGAAGAGGATCACGTGATCGAACTGCCCAAAGATACCTTCGTGATCAACGGCAAGTTTGACAAGGATATGGTCTACCCCGGTGCCGTGCTGCCCATGATGAACGCTGATGGCAATCGTCTGCAAGGCATCGTGCTCGACGTGAAGGACAACGTCGTAGAGATGGACTTCAACCACCCTCTCGCTGGCAAAGACCTCCACTTCAAGGGACACGTAGTGACCCACCGCGACGCTACCGACGAGGAGATCAAGAGCCTCATCCAAATGCTTAGCGGCGAAGGTGGCTGCGGCGGTTGCGGTGGCGAATGCGACGGCAACTGCGGTCACCACGACCACGCCGAGGGTGAAGGATGCTGCGGCGGTCACGGCGATGGCTGCAATTGCCACAAAGACTAATCTCATTATTGGGCGCACAGGGCTATTCTTACCCCGTGCGCCCTTCCACTCTTTAACTCTCATCACACAGTGAACACTTTTGGACAGATATTCCGACTCACCACCTTCGGCGAAAGCCACGGGCCCGGCATCGGAGGCGTGATAGACGGCATGCCATCGGGCATAGAGGTCGACATGGACTTCCTGCAGTCAGAACTCGACCGTCGCAAACCAGGACAAAGCGCACTCACCACCGCACGCAAGGAGGGCGATCGCGTAGAACTTCTCTCGGGCGTCTTTGAAGGACGCACAACTGGCTGCCCCATAGGCTTCCTCGTGCGCAACGAAAACCAACATTCATCCGACTATGACAACATGCGCAACGTGTTCCGCCCCTCTCATGCCGACTTCACATACCAATCTAAGTATGGCATACGCGACCATCGCGGAGGTGGACGAACCTCAGCACGCGAGACGATAGCACGTGTGGTGGGCGGCGCGTTTGCCAAAATGGTGCTCCGACAAAGGGGGATTCGCATCACAGCGTACACCTCTCAAGTGGGAAACATTGCCCTCGCGGGCTCTTACCACGACTATGACTTCTCGCTTATCGAACAGAATCCCGTGCGCTGCCCCGATCCGCAGAAGGCGGAAGAGATGGCGCAACTTATTGCCCAGGTGAAAGCCGACGGCGATACGATTGGCGGAATCATCACGGGCGTGATCGAAGGATGCCCCGTGGGATTGGGCGAACCCGTATTCGACAAACTTCATGCTCAACTGGGCGCTGCTATGCTCGGCATCAATGCCGTAAAGGGATTCGAATATGGTGAAGGATTTGCGGGCGTTACAGCACGTGGAAGTGAGCAAAACGACGTTTTCCAGCCCGCTCCCGATGGCGCCATCACCACACTGACCAACCACAGCGGAGGTATACAGGGCGGATTGAGCAACGGGCAGGACATTTTCTTCCGCGTAGCGTTCAAGCCGGTAGCCACACTCTTGCGCGAACAGCATACCGTGACCGCCGACGGGACTCCCACCATCCTCAAAGCACGCGGCCGTCATGACCCATGCGTTCTGCCCCGCGCCGTACCTATCGTCGAGGCCATGGCAGCCATGGTTATTCTCGACAATCTGCTCCTTGCTCAGGCTTACAAATAAGGATCTGACATGGAGAGAGTCTTTTACATAAGGCTACGAAGTACCCTTATATAAGGCATGCGCATGATTCTCCACCGACGAAACGTGTTACGCAACATAGGTAAGTGTTAAAAAGCAAGGTTTTGCAAACTTTTCTTTGCAAAACCTTGCTTTTTCTGTTTCAAAGTCTTATATTTGCACTATCTAAGTTGTCGTGATGATAACGCTATCAAATAGTTTAGTTAAGTCTAGTTTAGTTTTTGTGTTGGTTAATGGAGGCTTGTGGAGACGACGCCTCCATTAATTTTTGACTAATATGCCTATTTTTTTGTTCATATATGCCTTTCATTATACTATGCTAATGATGAAGATCATTAAAGGATAATGATAAAGACCATTAGAGGATAATGATGAAGACCATTAGAGGATAATGATGAAGACCGTTAGAGGGTAATGATGAAGACCATTAGAGGATAATGATGAAGATCGTTAGAGGGTAATGATGAAGACCATTAAGGACAGACTATTTTGCCCATCACATAAGAGAGATTCGCAGTTGAGATAGAAGCACAAAAGAGCACAACTATAATATCCTTTACACAACTACTATAAATAAAGAAACGCACCCCGCAAGCTTATGAAGCAAGCGGGGTGCGCTTTATTTAGATATACGCGTCAGAATGCGTACAGACTATGTGTCAGCGCTGTATTCTGAGCTATATTGCGTGGATTACTCCTGGGGAAGAGACCAATCTTCCTTCGTCTTACGAACGTAAGAAGCATAGCGGCGCTGAGCTGCGCGCTTAGTCTCATCGTAGAGTTCCTGAGCCTGCTCGGGAAGTGCCTTCTTCAGAGAGAGGAAGCGTACTTCGTGGTCGAGGTAATCCTGGAACTTATCCCAATCGGGCTCCTTAGAGTCGAGTGTAAAGGGGTTCTTACCCTGCTCTGCGAGCTCGGGGTTGAAGCGCCACAGATGCCAGTAACCGCAAGCTACGGCACGAGCTTCCTCAGCCTGGCTACGACCCATACCACCCTTGATCTTCAAGCCGTGGTTGATACAAGGAGCGTAAGCGATGATGAGCGAAGGTCCGTGGTAAGCTTCAGCTTCCTTCATAGCCTTGAGGCACTGAGCCTGGTCAGCACCCATAGCAACCTGAGCTACATAGATGTAGCCATAAGTGGTCTGCATAAGGCCGAGGTCCTTCTTAGTAACGCGCTTACCAGCTGCAGCGAACTGTGCGATAGCACCTACAGGAGTTGCCTTAGAAGCCTGACCACCGGTGTTAGAGTAAACCTCAGTATCGAGCACGAGGATATTGACATCTTCACCGCTTGCGAGTACGTGGTCGAGACCGCCGTAACCGATATCGTAAGAAGCACCATCACCACCGATGATCCACTGGCTACGCTTAGTGAGGAAGTGGCTCAATTCGGCAAGCTGCTTGCAGGTCTCGCAACCCTTCTCGGCACCAGCCTTAATCATAGGTTCGAGTTTCTCTGCTGCTGCACGGCTTGCTACAGCGTCGTTCTGACCATCGATCCACTCCTGAGCGGCTGCCTTGTATTCAGCAGGAGCCTCATCAGTAGCGATTACATCCTGAAGGAGCTTCTGGATACGAGCACGCATCTTCTTGTTGGCAAGGATCATACCCATACCAAACTCGCAGAAGTCCTCAAAGAGTGAGTTAGCCCAAGCAGGACCTTGACCCTTCTCGTTGGTAGTATAAGGAGTTGAGGGGATTGAGCCAGAATAGATTGAAGAGCAACCAGTAGCGTTGGCTACCATCTGACGATCACCAAAGAGTTGGCTTACGAGCTTCACATACGGAGTCTCGCCACAACCTGAACATGCGCCAGAGAACTCGAAGAGCGGAGTAGCGAACTGTGAATTCTTCGGATTGAGCTTGATGTCTACCAAGTGCTGCTTGCTGGTAACGTTCTTTGTGCAGTAAGTCCAGTTGTCAGCTTCGGCTTCCTGACCTTCGAGGGGTACCATTTCGAGAGCCTTGTTGCCCTTAAGACCGGGACATACGTCAACGCAGTTACCGCAACCGAGGCAGTCCATTACGTCGACCTGCTGTACGAAGTGCATGCCCTTCATAGCGGCGGGAGCCTTCATTTCGATAGTTTCGCCCTTGAAGCCTGCAAGTTCTTCGTCGGTGAGGACGAAGGGACGGATTGCAGCGTGAGGACAAACGAAGTCACACTTGTTACACTGGATACAGTTCTCCTTGTGCCATACGGGAACGAAGGCTGCTACGCCGCGCTTTTCGTAGGCTGCTGTGCCCTGCTGCCAAGTGCCATCTTCTGATACCTTGTATGCGCTTACGGGAAGGAGGTCGCCGTTCTGAGCGTTGATGGGGCGTACCATGTCGGAGATGAATGCGGGTTCGTCGCGTACGATCTTCTCGTCTTCGGGGAGGTTTGCCCATGCGGAATCTACGGCGAGCTGCTTGTATTCACCACCACGATCTACGGCCTGGTAGTTCTTGTCTACGATATCCTGACCCTTCTTGCTATATGACTTCACGATGAACTTCTTCATCTGCTCTACAGCCAAGTCTACGGGTATAACGCCAGTGATACGGAAGAATGCTGACTGGAGGATGGTGTTGGTGCGGTTGCCAAGACCGATTTCCTGAGCGATCTTCGTAGCGTTGATATAGTAAACGGTGATATTGTGTTCAGCGAAGTAACGCTTTACGTTGTTGGGCAGGTTGTGTGCCAACTCGTCGCCTTCCCAGATGGTGTTGAGCAGGAAGGTTCCGTTGTCGCGCAGACCACGGAGCACGTCGTACATATGCAGATAAGCCTGTACGTGGCAAGCCACGAAGTTAGGAGTCTTGATCTGGTATGTAGAGCGGATGGGGTGATCACCGAAGCGGAGGTGAGAGCAGGTGAAACCGCCTGACTTCTTAGAGTCATAAGAGAAGTATGCCTGGCAGTACTTGTCGGTGTTGTCACCGATGATCTTAATAGAGTTCTTGTTAGCACCTACGGTACCATCGGCACCGAGACCATAGAACTTGGCTTCGAAGATACCTTCGCCACCGAGTGCCATTTCCTTCTCCAAGGGGAGTGAGTGGAAGGTTACGTCGTCGACGATACCCAGTGTGAAGTGGTTCTTGGGTTCGGGCAGAGCGAGGTTGTCGTATACCGAGATGATCATGGTCGGTGTGGTGTCGCATGAACCGAGACCGTAGCGACCACCGATGATGAGGGGACGATTTTCTACGTCGTAGAATGCATCCTTCACGTCGAGGTAGAGAGGTTCACCATTTGCACCGGGTTCCTTAGTACGGTCGAGCACGGCGATCTTCTTGCAGGTCTTAGGCACTGCAGCGAGGAGGTGCTTTACAGAGAACGGACGATAGAGGTGTACGCTTACCATACCTACCTTCTCACCCTTTGCGTTGAGGTAGTCGATAGCTTCGCGAGCAGCTTCGGTTACAGAGCCCATGCAGATGATTACGCGTTCTGCATCGTCGGCACCATAGTAGCTGAAGAGCTTGTATTCACGACCTGTAATCTTGCTGATTTCAGCCATATATTTTTCTACGGCTGCGGGTACTGAATCGTAGTAGGGGTTGCATACTTCACGGTGAGCGAAGAATGTTTCGGGGTTTTCAGCCATACCGCGAGCTACGGGGTGCTCGGGGGTGAGGGCACGGCTACGGAACTCTGCTACCTTGTCCATAGGTACGAGAGGACGAATTTCTTCCTGATCGATTACCTCGATCTTCTGATATTCGTGTGAGGTGCGGAAACCATCGAAGAAGTTGATGAAAGGTACGCGTGTATCGAGTGCAGCGAGGTGTGCTACAGCCGAGAGGTCCATCACTTCCTGTACAGAGCCTTCGCAGAGCATGGCGAAGCCTGTCTGACGGCAAGCCATCACGTCAGAGTGGTCGCCGAAGATACAGAGTGAGTGAGTAGCGAGTGTACGTGCTGATACGTGGAACACGCAGGGGAGCAATTCACCAGCGATCTTGTACATATTAGGGATCATCAGGAGGAGTCCCTGAGATGCTGTAAAGGTGGTGGTGAGAGCACCAGACTGGAGTGAGCCGTGTACTGCACCAGCGGCGCCGCCTTCGCTCTGCATTTCCTGTACCTTTACGGTATCGCCAAAGAGGTTGATGCGACCCTGTGCAGACCATTCGTCTACGTGCTCTGCCATAGGTGATGACGGAGTGATGGGGTAGATGGCAGCAACCTCGGAGAACATGTACGCGATGTGCGCAGCAGCCTGGTTACCGTCACAAGTAATAAACTTCTTGTTTGCCATGATTGTAGTTTTGCGAAAGCAAAATTACGAACAGCCGTCTGCATTCAGAGGGTATTCGCAATCTGCTTTCTCATATATTAAATAGAGTTATTGTTATATATTCTTTCCTTATGTTGTTTCGTCTTTCTATATTGTCTCTGCCATGTCCCTGGGGAGTAACACAGAAGAGCGTTTCACTCTTTAGTATAGAAATCCGAAGAGCCAGAGGGGTATTTCGTTGTCGCGACCTACGTCGGTATTGTACTTCACGTAGATGGTGTCGGCTGCGGTGCGTACGCGGCGTGCTTTGTCGCAGACGCAGATATTGGTAGTGTTGTTGATGCGGAACATGCCGAGACGCTTGCCTTTGTTGACTGTATGGTGTCGCCAGAGGCAGTTGACGAAATACGTCTCCATAATGGTCTGCTCAGTCATGTTGTTGTCGTATAGGGCATACATGAGGTTGGCATCGTGCAGATAGATGGCAGCGGGCTTCTTGGGGAAGGTCTCGCCGGCATGGTGCACCATGTTGATGAGTCGTGTCTCTTCGAGGTACTTCAGATAGTTCATCACCGTGGCTCGTGAGGTGCCTATTTCCTGTGCGAGTTTGCTCACGTTGGGAGCGGTAGGATCGCCTATTGCCAGGAGGTAGAGTAGCTTCTTGATGCGCGAGAGATACTTCAGTTCTATCTGTTTATTGAGCAAGAGGTCTACCTCTATCATATTGTTCATTGCCTTGAGCAGTGCTTCTGTGAAGTTGTGGTTCTCAAGGAAGAACGGGTAGTAGCCGTGTTGCAAATAGTCCTGGAAGTAATGCCATGGATGCACTTTGGGCAGGATGGCTTTGAGTATCTGCTCATGGTCGGTGAGAAGCTTGTCGAAGGTGTATGCTTCAAACTCTTGATGGGTCTCAAGGTTAATGTATTCGCGGAAGGAGAAACCATGAAGCACATAGGTGCGGCTTATCGACGAGAGTTCTGTGTCGTCCTCACCCTCACCGGTATTGACTGATGTGGTGGTGTAGACGATGCGCAGATAGGGATACTTATGATAGCACTCACAGAGTTGTTCACGCCAATCGGGAAGCTTGAATGCTTGATCGATGAGCAGCACTTGTCCACCCTCTGCCATGAATCGTCCGGCAAAGTCGACGATGCCGTGAGCTTGAAAATAGAAGCTATTGAGGTTGATGTATAGGCACTGACGGAGGCGCACGTCAAAGTTTTCTTTGGCGTACTGCAAAAGGAAGGAAGTGCGTCCCACACCGCGTGGTCCTTTGATGCCTATCATACGGTAGCTCCAGTCGATGGTGTCCATCAGCGAGCGACGCACGGGGGCATTGAAATGCTCCATGAGATAGGCGTGCGATTTGAAAAACGTCTCCATTTGTAACATGGTTTCTGTAAATACGTGGCAAAGTTACGAAGATGTGGTGAAACTTGCAAAGCTAAGTTGGCATTTTTTCATCATCTTTTTGTATGATTTCTGAATGTCCCTTGGCTTCTGCCTGTGACTTGAAAAAGTTGTCGAGGCTCTCGTCCTGCAAATGCAGTTTTTGGCGGATGCGATAGCGATATACGGTGACGCTTCGCGAGGCTATGCCGAGGCTTTGCGAGATTTGTGCATTAGAGAGTCCGGCGAAGTGGAGCTTGATGAGAAGTATTTCCTTCTGGCTGAGTATATCGGCATACTGCGCTATGCGTTGCTCGAGTTCGGGACAGACTTGTGAGAAGTACTGTTCGAAGCGTCTTACTTCTACGGATGTCTGCAGCGAACTGCCCAACTGCTCGAGGCGCTGTAGCGATTGATACGTCTGTTGCATGCTATGCATGCGCTCGCTTGTCTCTGAGATTTGTTTTTCTTTTTCGTCAATTTCTTCGCGCAGTTGCAGTTTTTCCCGACGATGGCGTGCCTTCTTACGCATATATATATAGCAGAGACTTATCAGTACGAAGAGCAACATTGCCACCGACGACAAGAGTAGCCAATGGCGTCGTTGCAATTCGTTTTGCTCACGCTCCAAAGCGAGGCGTTCCTTTCTCATATTTTCATGAGCCACGTCTTCTGCCACGCGCTGCATCACGTTCTGTGCATCGCGATTCTTGTATTCGGTCTGAAGATCTGCCGCAAACTTCGCCAGTTTCTGTGGATTTCCCGAGTCCAAATGATAACTTACGGCAAACGAGCTGGCCCCACTCACCAAGTTGGGAGGTTCGGCACTATGCTCGAGGCTGTACATGCTGTCGAGTGCAGCTTCGCACGCCGCGCGATCGCCTTGTGCTTGATATCCTTGTGCCAGCCCATAATAGGCGCGTGCTTTCACCATGGGTGTAGCTTCACGTGCCACATGCTGCAGGTAGTGTATGCCCCTCTGTCGGTATTGGACTTTGGTAGAGGTCACGAGGACGATTCCCGCTTGATAGTCTACGTCGCTCATGCCATTGTTGTAGGGCAGGTTACGGCAAGTGCTGTATGCTCGTCGGAGCATCTGCATGCAGGAGTCCTTGCGCCCCAAGGCATAGAGGGCTTTGCTCTTCTGCACGTAGGTCTGCGTGGCAATCATTGGGTTTACTTCTTTAAGTTGAAGCAGATAGTCTACTCCGCGCGTGGACGACACGTTGGCGAGTTCCGGCAGGTTGAGATCGAGGAATATGCGGGCCAACACGTTGTAAGCGTTGACCACGCTGATCGTGTCCTTCAAGTCCTCGGCATAGTCGACGGCCTTTTCCGAAAGGCGGATTGCTTCGGGCATATTGCCTTGTCGCATGTAGACGGAGCTGAGCAATGAGCAGATGTACTGTGTGCCCGATATCTTGCCACACTTGTCGCTCACGGCAATGGCCTTTTTGCTCCACTCCACCACTTGGCGTTGCTTCGCAAGGTTGCTGTAGCAGATTGCTGCGGCATAGCTATAGTCGCGAAAGAGGCGTTCCGCCCTCAGATTATGACTTACGCCCTCATCGTCAGTGATGCTCACCACGCCCTTGAGCGGTAGCGAGAGCGAATAGACTATAAGGCTTTCAGCCTCGCTGTCGTGTCCCTCAGCCATTGCCATGGAGTAAGCTTTGATGCTGTTGAGATCGCGCCAACTATAGTTTTGAAGCGTCTGTGTGGGTCGGTCTGTTAGGGCATTAAACTCGCGCATGCATTCTGCCGTCTGCCCGAGGCTCTGATAGCTATTAAACATCTGCAGCAAGGCATCGTTGAGCACAGGTTGCAGTGCCCACTGCACCATGGTATCGGGCGAATCTACGTGCAGACAGCGGCGGAAGAACGGGATGGCTCGCTCGGGAGCACCCGCATTCTGCGCTGCGCGCGCCTGCTTATAGAGGCTTCGAGCACTATCTACGAGGCGCTGTCCGTCGGCTGCCAGTTCGGGGTGAGACTGGCCACTCTTACAGCCCGTGAGTATGCTCGCCACGAGCCACGCAAGGGTGATGATATATATAGGGATAGGTCTCATATTTCTAAATGATGACGCGTTGGCGGAATTAGTAAACAAGTTGACAAGTTAACGAGTTAACAGGTAAGTTTGCAAAGCTTTTTAAGCTTTCTGCCATTTTGACTTTGACATAATAAGTGGGGTATAGCATACTTACTTGTTAACCTGTCAACTTGTTACCCCGTTAACCTGAAATTCCGCCAACGGGTTAAAGGATGAGGTCGGGTTAAGATGATACAAAGTTATAAATAGTTTCAAGATTCCGACGATTTGAACAAAGATTATCTTACCTGCTCCTTCGTTTTGACAAGTGGCGACTCAAGCATGAATGTCCACGTGGCGAGTTGCGACGTCAACGATTGAGTAGATAGCACCCACGATTTGAGATTTCTTCACGCTCGAAGCTTATCACTTACCGCTATTTTTTCCTAATTTTGCTGCTCAGAAACCACTCAAACTTCAGACTTCATGTCAAACCTCTTGCGCCATATTCTCGCCATATGCTTGCTCATGGCTTGTATACCCCATGCTTACGGACAGTTGGAGCGCTACGTCTACTGTGCCGACTCTGCTCGGGTCGATCCAGAGCAGAAGTATGAACTCAGATTTACCATAGATGCACTCACCTTCTTCCGCGACAACGAGTACAACTCCAAGGAACTCGTCAAGGGATACACGCTTCCGGGCATGTGGCTCGCCCCCACCCTAAGCTACCAACCGCTGCGCAACCTCAAGGTGGAAGCGGGAGCGTTTATGCTCCACTACTGGGGTGCCAATCGCTACCCCAACGCCAACTACTCGAGCCTTGAGAGCATCGAGGCACAGCGCACGAGCAAGGCATTCCATTGTGTGCCCGTGTTTCGAGCCAACCTGCAGCTCACTCCGCAAGTCAACATCGTACTGGGTACGCTCTACGGCAAATCTGCTCACGGCCTCAGCGCCCCACTCTACAACGACGAGCTAAACCTCACCTCCGATCCCGAGACGGGGGTACAGGTCCTATGGCATCCAGAGTGGATGAACTTCGATGCATGGATAGACTGGCAAGACTTCATCTTCCGCAACGACCAAGGTCAGGAGCGCTTTGCCTTTGGCCTCTCCACCCGCTTCCTACCCTCTCGCCGCAAGGCTCGCGCCCAATGGCACTTGCCGCTGCAGCTCGTGATGAAGCATACAGGAGGCGAGATCAACACCGAAGCATCCGACCGCACCATCAAGACGTGGCTTAATGCTGCAGCAGGAGCCGGAGTTGACGTCGCGCTGCCCACACGCCATGTGCCCGTCACGCTCACGGCCGACCTCACCGCGGCTTACTTCAGTCAGCAGAGTGGCAACGTGCTCCCCTTCGACAAGGGCTACGGCCTCTTGGCTCAAGTGGGAGCCCGCATATGGCATTTCGGACTGAACGCTGCTTGGTGGCAAAGTCACAACTTCATCCCCGTCTATGGCGCCACGCTCTTCAGCGCCATGAGTACCTCCGAGGCTGCCACCACGCTTACCAATCCGCATGCGCTGCTCATCCGTGCCGAATATGCTCAGCCTCTTGCTCGTGGATTCTCTTGGGGTGTAGCGCTCGACTACATGCTCCATGGCGAGCAGAGCATCATCAACTCTGCCGACCCATCGTGGCGTTCGGGACAGACGAAAGGCAACTTCTCTGCTGGCATCTACCTGCGTCTCTCGCCGAGTTTCCTTATCAAGAAATTTCGCACGGCGCAGACACGCTGATAGGCTATAGGCGAAATTTCTGACAATCTGTGACGCACAGTGAAAAGTTTTTAGTATCTTCGCATACAATTTCCGCATATTACAAACTAAACCATAATGAACACACACAATACTAACAGCACTCACGAGGGCATGGTACAAGGCATGTCCAATATTTACGACGAAGTAAACACCTCCGTAGCATCTGCCATCAAGCAGGACCTTGTGGCTCACTTTGGCAAAGGGCTCTACTACCACCTCAAGAATGGTGAAAAGCCCATCAACGCAGAGCAGCAGGCATTCATAGCCGAGACTTTCCAGAAGCACGGCGTGACTACTCCTCCCGTCTACGACAAAGCGCTTTAAGCCATCGCTACACGAGGCTTCATGCATACCATTCAAGCTGCCGCATCCCGAAAGGGAAGTGGCAGTTTTTTCATGTCCTATAAGCAATAGGCTGAAGGATAATAAGCAGAGGATACTGAGCATATATTAGGGGATTTATATCGTTAGAAGCACAAAGCATCTCTCCCTCGCGGGGCAGAAGCTCAATGCTCTTGCAAAGGTAGTGCACCGCAGCCGACGGAGCAAAAAGAGTGAACAAACTGTTCACTTTTTCTGCTGTTTCGCATATTTCATTGCTTTGACGCCCCTTGGGATAGCATCTTGACGCAGTCCCTACCTCTCCCCCACTCTCAGCCTCACGCGCGCACGTGTTACAGCGAATTTTGCGGTCTCTTACTTACATGCCTACACTCAGATTATTTAAATCCTTGATTTTCAAACGTTTCCTTCTCAGACAGAAAGATTTCTGCTTGCACTGTTGCCTACACTCTCCTTACAGACAGGATTATTCCCCCTCACAGTTTTTTCTGCAAAGGGGGATAATTTTTACGCTTCCATGGGGGAAATACAACGAGAGCAGTGCAAGCAAAAGTGCAGGCAAAGTGTAGGCAACGCGGCCCTACCTACACCGCATAATCAGCTGGTTATCAGACTATTGGCAGCAAATAGTGACAGATGCGGCTTATTTCTACCCCAAAATTGCCTGTACGCGCGCGCGAGGAGAGTGAGTTTCCTCATAATTAGTTCTGTGGGCGACGCGTCTCGCGTCGGCATTACCATAAATCAAGAGGTGAGTTCAAAGGCAGTGGGGGCGAAGCGTCTCGCTTCGGCACGTTGCTGAGGGTTCAATGCCCGATGCAACGTAAAAACTTCAGTCAAGCTTCGGCATTGAGCCTCGCTTGCCTGGCCGAAGCGAGACGCTTCGCCCCCACTGCCTATGAACCACTGCTTGTCCGTTATATGAATGGGTCACTATTGATAACGCGAGGACGCGTCGCCCCCAGTATAGGCTAAAGAGGCACTGAGTAGACTTATTACTCCCATGACAATGCCGACGCGAGACGCGTCGCCCACAAAACGTAACGAATATCACAAAAAAATCCCCACCCAAGTACAGAGACTTAGATGGGGAGCATATGGTTATGTCCTTAATAAATAAAGCGTGTATATAAAATACAAAAATAGGCTTAAACCAAATGACGAATATTGTCCTCGCGATCGCCAGGAAGGAGGTCGATCACAGGTACTTCTATCATCGTATAGCAACCTGCCTGCTGCTTCATGGCAGCACGTGCTACGCACACGAGCACTTGACCCGTAAGTGCAGGATTGTTGATCTTCATGTTGAAGTCGAAGAGCTGATTCTGCGTAGTACCGCTCACGCCCTTACGGGTGAGGTGTACGCCGTGGCCCATATCGATTACGTCGTCTACAGAGGGTACGAGATTGACGTGAGTCTCGTCGGAAGCGAAGTAAGGATCGGCCTTGATGGCAGCAGCCACCTTATCGAAGTCGTAGCCATCCTCAATTTCGATGTATACCATGCGGCGATGGATGCCCTGCCCTGTAGGGATAGTCATCGAGAGAGCCTTCTTCACGCCCTCGATAGCCTTGACAGCTACGGTGTGACCCATCGACATACCCGGACCGAAGTTGGTATAAGTGATACCCTTGGGGGCAATGGCTTGAAGCAGGGTGCGCACTACGGAGTCAGAACCCGGATCCCAACCTGCCGAGATGATGCTCACTGCACCATGCTCCTTGGCCACAGCATCGAGGCTACGGCGGAGGTCTACTATCTGGGTGTGGATATCGAAGCTATCTACGGTGTTGATACCGATGCTAAGGATGTCCTTAGCGTAAGCTTCTACGCTGCGGGTGGGAGTGGCGAGCACGGCTACGTCGACGTCCTTAAGCTCGCGGATGTCCTTCACCACGCTATATTTCTTGATTTCTTCGGGGCAATTCTCAGCACCTTTGCGGCGCACGATTCCGGCTACTTCAAAGTCGGGAGCGGCCTCGAGGGCCTGCAGGGTGTAGTGGCCAATGTTGCCATATCCCACTACTGCGGCACGTATTTTCTTCATTTAGTAAGACTTTTGTCTGTTAATATAGATTTTCGACGCAAAGGTAAGTATTTTTTCTGAAATGTGACAAGGAGAAATGTGCTAATGTGGGAAAAGTGCTAATTCCAATTACTTGGCATTTGCAAGAATGTAATACTTTATACTTAATACTTACATTAGTACTTATATTCCAGGTCAATCACATCAAGCACCCTTCCAAACTTGCGTCCTACACCATGGAAATGCGACACTTGCTCGAAGCCCATTGAGCGGTGGAGGTGGATGCTATGGTCGTTGCCCTCGGTGATGCAGGCTATGAGGGCTTGGGCGCCAAGCCTGCGGCTATCCTCAATGAGGCGCTCTATCATCTGGCGACCTATGCCCTGCCCCTGTGTTTCGGGAGCGAGATAGATGGTCACCTCGAAGGTGTGAGCATAGGCGGCTCGCGCTTTCCAGGCATGCACGTAGGAGTAGCCCGTCACACAGCCTGATGCGTCCTCCCATACGTAGTAAGGATATTGGGCTGAAATCTCCTCTATGCGACGACGCATCTCGTCTACGCTTACGGGGTCGGTCTCAAAGGTCACGGTAGTGTCGGTCACGAAGGGATTGTAGATGTGCGCGATAGCAGCGGCATCGGCAGGAGTTACTTTGCGTATCATATCTGTGCTGACTTGGGAAATGTACTGATAGGGGCGTAAATGATGGATGCCCTATACAGAAAAGGCGGCAAACCGCTACTGCGATTTGCCGCCCACTACAATTCAGTCGGGGTGACTGGATTCGAACCAGCGACCACACGCCCCCCAGACGCGTACTCTAACCGGGCTGAGCTACACCCCGAATTGCGAGTGCAAAAGTACGCGCTTTCCGAGAAACGACCAAACTTTTTGCCGTTTTTTTTACGAAGAAAACGAGAAAAGCGGCTTTTTAGCCGTATTTTTGTAGGCGAATAGCGGATATCTCAATCTACAAGGATTTTTATCTCTCTTATGATCAATAATCAGATTAAAGGTGGCATATATGGTTGCATTGCTGCTGTGAGCTATGGACTCAACCCGCTGGAAGTAAACTCATTAAATCCAAGGATGCGCAGCATCCGCTTAAACTCATAAACAGCGCATAGCGCTTATTCTTATGCAAAACATTTACCCTATCTTCGACCGCATGCTCTCACGCCAAGACAAGGAGCAACTGCTCAAGCAGCGAGGCGTAATGCTGTGGTTTACCGGCCTGAGCGGTAGCGGAAAAAGCACCGTGGCTATCGCACTCGAACGTGAACTGCACAAGCGCGGACTTCTATGCCGTATTCTCGACGGCGACAACATACGCACGGGCATTAACGCCAACCTCGGATTCTCTGCAGAGGATCGCCGCGAAAACATTCGTCGAGTAGCAGAAGTGGCAAAACTCTTCGTCGACACGGGCATCATCACGATAGCCGCCTTCGTAAGCCCTACAGAGGAGCTGCGACAGTTGGCACAGAGCATCATCGGACCCGACGACTTCAAAGAGATATACATCTCTACACCGCTCGAAGAGTGTGAACGACGAGACGTGAAAGGGCTCTACGCTCGCGCTCGACGCGGAGAGGTGAAAAACTTCACGGGCATCTCTGCTCCATTCGAAGCTCCCGCCCACCCCGCGCTGAGCCTCGACACTTCACGACTGTCGCTCGAGGAAAGCGTCGGCGAGTTGCTCAAGCTGCTCGGCATTCAATCCTAAAAATTCTCACCCAGCGGACGCATAGCAGCCTTTCGCCCACGTCCGCCCAAATTCATTTATCACATCATGGAAATTGTTATCAAGACCTTAGCAGATATGCCCGAGGCAGCCAAAGAGTTTGTGCGCGCCATGGACCAAAACACCGTGTTCGCATTCTACGGCAAGATGGGGGCAGGAAAGACTACCTTTATCAAGGCCGTATGTGAAGCTCTCGGCGTGACCGACGTGGTCAACTCGCCTACATTCAGCATTGTCAACGAATATCGTGCCGACGAGACGGGAGAACTGATTTACCACTTCGACTTCTACCGTATCAAGAAGATCGACGAGGTATACGACATGGGCTATGAGGACTACTTCTACTCTGGCGCAGTATGCTTCATCGAATGGCCTGAACTTATCGAAGAACTCCTGCCCGGCGACGCCGTGCGCGTGGATATCGAGGAACAGGAGGATGGCAGCAGAGTGGTAAAGTTCTGAAACCTTATATACTTACCTCTAACACCATACCCACACTATGAAAAGATTACTCACAATGACCGCCACGCTGCTCATGACGATGCAAGTCTCTGCGCAGACCATAAGCAGCATGAATGAGCTGAAGCCTGAACAGAAAGCGGCTGCCACAGACCTGCGGCTGACGGGAAGGCTCTCGACCACGGGCAACTCTGACTTCCGACAGATGCGCGACCTCTGCTATCAGCTCCACACGGCAGACCTCAGCGGGGCTGACTGCGAAGTGATTCCCAACAATGCCTTCCACTCACGCCATGCACTGGAAAAGGTTCTCCTACCCGACAACGTAAAAAGCATCGGCTCGCAAGCTTTCTTTGCTTGCACACGTCTTACGCAGATTACGTTGCCCAAATCGCTCACCAGAGTGGGCGACGCAGCATTCTCGTCATGCTCCTCACTGAAAGAGATCACGATTAACGGCACACCGACGCTGGGAGAATTCGCATTCGCACGTCTCTCAGCTCTGCGCACCGTGCGCGTCAATTCCGCAACACCACCCGTAGCCTCACCCTCCACCTTCGACGGGCTGGACCGCAAGCGAGTAAAGCTCATCGTGCCTAAGGGCTCGGAGATAAAATATCGCAAAGCTGCCGGATGGAGCATATTCTTCTCCACTCCCGACAATGAGAACAAACTCTGCAATCCGCAAGAGGCCATCGTGCCTATCCCCGTCAAGATTCAGACGCTCGAGGGCACACCACTCACCACGGAACGCCACTGGGAGGTGCTGGCTGCCGAGGGGTTAGCCAACGAATGCACACAGGCAGAACACGTGCTGCGTGCACGCATTCCTAAGCTGAAGAATCCTAAGCTTGCAGGGCATGCCACACTCACACTCGGACTCGACCCCACACTCAAAGACGACGAAGCCTACGTACTCGAAGTAACAGCCAAGGGAGTAGAAATTCATGGAAAAACAGCTGCAGGGGTATTCTATGGCCTCATGACGTTCGACCAACTCCTCCGCGGCGATGGTTCTTCAACATGCTGTGAAGCCATCCCACAGCTGCGCATAGAGGATGCTCCCCGCACCCACATTCGTGAGCTCATGCTCGACCCTTGCCGCACATTCATCCCATTCGACGAACTGAAAGCGTTCATCCCTGAGATGGCTCGTTATAAATATAATACGGTGCACCTCCATCTCACCGACGATCAAGCATGGCGCATCGAGATAAAGAAATACCCCGAACTGACACAGAAGGCTTCCTCACGCGTAGGAATGGACGATATGCAGGTGCCCATCTCGGGATATTATACGCAAGAACAAATGCGAGAATTCGTGGCATATGCCGCACAATATCACGTGCAGGTGGTGCCCGAAATAGAGATGCCAGGCCATGAGGTGGCTGCCATCCACGTATTCCCTAAGCTTACGTGTGGTGCCAAACAAGTACCCATTCGCACCACATGTGGCGTCTCTGACAATCTGCTTTGCCCTGGTAGCGAGTTTACCTACGAGTTCCTTGGCAACGTGTTCCGCGAACTGGCAGACATCTTCCCCTCACGCTACATCCACCTCGGTGGCGACGAAGCTGGTAATCCCGCCCTGGGCAGTTGGACCAACTGCGATAGTTGCAAAGCACTCAAGAAGCGCCTCGGCATCACCACGACCGACCGCTCCGAGAATTGGCGCCTTCAGCAGTATCTCTTCGACCGCATGATCGACACGCTTCGCACCAAATATGACAAGACACCTATGTTCTGGTACGAGACTGACTTCAAGAAGATACAGCCGGGCTGCGTCACCTTCTCATGGCGACACGGATTAACAAAGCAAGCTCTGCAAGCCGCCGTAGCCAACAACGCTAAGATTATGCTCTGCCCCGGCGAGCACTGCTACCTGGACTACCCCATGGCTGCTGGCGATATGCCTGAGATCAACTGGGGCATGCCCATCATCCCCTTAAAGAAAAGCTACGAGCTCGACCCAGCCTGGGGCATGGGCGAAGATTTCGAAAAGAATAATCTCTTCGGCGTAGCAGGCACCCTCTGGAGTGAATGCATCAATTCACCCGAGCGCATCTACTACCAAGCTTACCCTCGCGCCCTGGCCCTCTCCGAAGTAGGATGGTCTCCCGCAAGCAAGCGTTCATGGGACGATTTCCTTAAGCGCCTCAAGCCTGTGCTCAATGACATGCAGCGCCGAGGCATCACATTCTCTAAGCAGTTCTAAGGAATTGATCTTAAGCAATTGACGCTAAGCAATTGATTGTTAGCAATTGATTCTAAGCATCTTATTCTAAGCAAAAAGCCGCACCTCCTCTCGGAGATGCGGCTTTTATATTTGTCTAATAGCTGCGTTAACAGCTAATGTAGATTAGCATTACTGAGCTTCGTTGATAGTACAGATGCTTACGCGGTTCCAATCGTCCTCAGAGAACATGTTACCTACGCCCTGGCCTTCAGCGTTGATACGGCTTGCAGCGATCTTGTACTTGTTAACGAGGATAGTCTTCACTGCTTCGGCACGAGCCTTAGCGATCTTAGCGTTGATTTCAGCGCTGCCCTCGGGTGAAGCATAACCCTTGATGTCAACGGTGCTATTCTTGTGGTTCTTCAAGAATGTAGCTACGCGCTCTACGTTGGGGAGCTGAGAAGCGTCAACTACGCTCTTACCCTGACGGAAGGTTACAGTCTGCTCGAGAGAAGCGGTGCTCTTAGTTACAGTCTGTACTGTGGGCTTCTGGTTGCGGCAGTCGTTGAGCTTCTGCTGGAGGTCACGGTTGTCAGCACCAAGCTTAGCAATCTGAGCGTCCTTGTCGTTAACCTGAGCACGGAGGTCGTTAACCTTTGCGTTCAAGCCGTCGATCTCAGCCTGGTCGTAAGCCTTAACGAGAGTCATGTAGTGCTTGCCGTTGCTGTGGTTCTTGAAGTGGTAAGTTACACCAGCGAGTACTTCGATAGCGCTCTTATTCACGTCGTAAGCATTGTAGCTCTGAGCGTGATCTGACTCCATGTTGTATACGATAGAGGGCTTAACTGCAATAGTCCATGCCTTCTTCTCACCTACGTTGAAGTTGAAGTTGAAACCAAACTTAGAAGTGAGGTAGTTGGCGTCATTACCATGAGTAAAGCCGTGGTAGCCGTGGTTGTTGTAATTGTGACCCCAACCTGCACCTACAACACCTTCTACCTCGAACAGACGGGGCTCGCCATTGTAACCACAGAAGAGGTTAGAGAAGTTTACCTTACCGAGGAGGCTGAGGTTGCTCTGATCGAATACAGTCTTGCTGTCAGTAGTGTTGTTGTTAGCCAAGAACTGACCACCAAGAGCGAACACCGGAGTGATCTGCTTAGTGAGTTCTACGCCATAAGTAGCGCGGAAGTTGCTGAACTGTGTGTGGGTTGTGGGGATAATTCCACCACCAACGAGACCTACAGACCAATTGTCAAAGAAACGTGAGCCCTGAACTGACTTCTGGGCAGTTGCAGTGAGCATCGCTACGCTCATAGCTGCAATAGTAAGAAACTTTTTCATTTGTTTTTGTTATGAATGTTGTTATAGAAATCTATGTTATATAGGTTGTTATAGGAGCCTGATATATATATATATATCTTTTATTGCTCCATCGCGCACACTTCTACGTGCTGTCGCACGTCCGTTTACGCTTTAGAGCGTGCAAAAGTACATAATAAATGCCAAAATGAGTAACGTGTACACAACAAAATGCAATTATAGAACAATATTTTAGAAAAAGAGACGCAAATCTTGGTCAATCCAAAGCGAAAAGCTACATTTGTAGTGTGATAAAGTGGTGCACGCTACATTTATAGTGTGATAAAGTGGTGCACGCTACATTTATAGTGTGATAAAGCGATGCGCGTTGCATAACGGCTTAAAAGCACATACATCACAAGTTTCATACGCAATACACATATAATATAAACTAATAAAGCATTATCCCCATGGAAAATCAAGAAATGAACGACGGTCAGTTGAAGATCGAACTCACTCCCGAAGTGGCAGAAGGTATTTACGCTAACCTTGCTATCATTACCCACTCGAGCGCAGAAGTTGTGCTTGACTTTATCCGCGTACTCCCCGGTGTGCCCAAGGCCAACGTTAAGAGCCGTATCGTACTTGCTCCTGAGCACGCTAAGCGTCTTCTCTTCGCTCTGCAAGACAACATTCAGAAGTATGAAAAGGCTTTTGGTCCCATCAACCTTCCTGGAGCTGCTCAGCCCGAACAGGGTGGTCGCACCGCTACTCCTTTTGGTGTGCCCGAAGGCAATGCCTAATCTGAAAGAGAACAAGATTTTCGTTAGCTGCAGAAGCTGACATTCCTGTCTCTATCTCAACTACATATTATAGACTTTGCACCGGATGTGTTTTCACGTTCGGTGCTTTTTTTTACGAGGAGAGTGTTGCTTTCCTTGCACTATAAGCCCGCTACTTATTACAAAAAGAAAAACCTTGCCAATGGAACACTTCACAAAGAAGTGTGCCACCAGCAAGGTTTTATTTGTTGTAAGTGAAGTACGAGGTAAGTACTATACCTTGATTTCAACTTCTACGCCACAGGGCAACTCGAGCTTCATCAAAGCGTCAACAGTCTTAGCAGTTGAGCTGTAGATGTCGATAAGACGCTTGTAAGTAGAGATCTCGAACTGTTCGCGGCTCTTCTTGTTAACGAAAGTAGAGCGGTTTACAGTGATGATGCGCTTGCGCGTGGGAAGGGGGATAGGACCGCTTACTACGGCACCTGTTGCCTTCACGTTCTTCACGATCTTCTCGGCTGACTTTTCAACGAGAGTGTGATCGTAGCTTTTCAGCTTGATACGGATTTTCTGACTCATTTTGTATGTGTTTGTTTATTTGAAAATCTTCGTCAGGTAGCGGGATAAGAGTCATTCGTTATCCCGCCCCTGTGTGAAGAAAAAAGTTTTGTTGTTACAGGGAGACTGTGGTTTGTGATTACTTAACCAAGTCTACGCGGCCCTTGATTTCTTCGAGCACTGCCTTAGCGATGCTTGAAGATACAGGTGCGTGGTGATCGTACTGCATAGAGCTTGATGCACGACCTGAGGTGATGGTACGGAGGGCGGTTACGTAGCCGAACATTTCTGCCAGAGGAACCATAGCCTTTACGATACGTGCACCGCTACGGCTGCTTTCCATACCTTCTACCTGACCACGACGCTTGTTCAAGTCGCCGATAACGTCACCCATGTTTTCTTCAGGAGTTACAACCTCGAGCTTCATGATGGGCTCCATCAAAACGGGGCCTGCCTGAGCGCAAGCGTTCTTGTAAGCCTGGAGGGCAGCGATTTCGAATGACAACTGGTCAGAGTCTACGGGGTGGAATGAACCATCGAGGAGCTCTACCTTCAAGCTATCGAGGGGGAAGCCACCGAGCACACCGCTCTTCATGGCATTCTCGAAGCCCTTCTGTACTGAGGGGATGAATTCCTTAGGAATGTTACCGCCAGTCACCTTGTTGATGAACTGCAGACCGCCTTGCTTGAAGTCTTCGTCTACAGGACCTACGTTGACGATGATGTCGGCGAACTTACCACGACCACCTGACTGCTTCTTGTATACCTCGCGGAGGTTGACAGTCTTGGTGATGGCTTCCTTGTAGTTAACCTGGGGCTTACCCTGGTTACATTCTACCTTGAATTCGCGCTTCAGACGATCGATGATGATATCCAAGTGGAGCTCACCCATACCAGAGATTACGGTCTGACCGCTCTGTTCGTCAGTCTTAACGGTGAAGGTAGGATCTTCTTCTGCAAGCTTAGCCAAGCCTTGTGAGAGCTTGTCGAGGTCCTTCTGAGTCTTAGGCTCTACAGCGATACCGATTACGGGATCGGGGAAGTCCATAGATTCGAGTACGATAGGAGCGTCTTCATCGCAGAGGGTATCACCAGTGTGGATATCCTTGAAACCTACACCTGCGCCGATATCACCAGCTGAGATTACTTCTACAGGGTTCTGGTGGTTTGAGTGCATCTGGAACAGACGTGATACGCGTTCCTTCTTGCGTGAGCGAGTGTTGTAGATATATGAACCTGCTTCGATCTTACCTGAGTATACGCGGAAGAAGGTGAGACGACCTACGTAGGGGTCGGTAGCGATCTTGAATGCGAGTGCTGCAGTGTGCTCTTCTTCGCTAGGCTTACGATCTTCCTCTTCGCCGGTATCGGGGTTGGTACCAACGATGTTGGGAGTATCGAGAGGTGAGGGAAGGAACATACATACGTAGTCGAGGAGAGTCTGCACGCCCTTGTTCTTGAATGAAGAGCCCTGAGTCATAGGAACGATGTCCATAGCGAGGGTACCCTTACGGATAGCTGCGATGATTTCTTCTTCTGTGATAGAAGTGGGATCGTCGAAGAACTTTTCCATGAGTGCTTCGTCGCACTCAGCTGCAGTTTCTACCATCTTATCGTGCCATTCCTGAGCCTCGTCTTGGAGTTCTGCGGGGATGTCGTCGATTTCGTATTCTGCACCCATAGTCTCATCGTGCCAGAAGATAGCCTTCATCTTGATGAGGTCTACGATGCCCTTGAAGTTTTCTTCAGCACCGATAGGAATTGAGATTACGCAGGGGTGAGCACCGAGGATGGTCTTCATCTGGCGTACTACTTCGAAGAAGTCTGCACCAGAGCGGTCCATCTTGTTAACGTATCCGATACGGGGTACGTTGTACTTATCAGCCTGGCGCCATACGGTTTCAGACTGGGGCTCTACGCCACCTACTGCACAGTAAGTTGCCACAGCGCCATCGAGTACACGGAGTGAACGTTCTACCTCAGCGGTGAAGTCAACGTGTCCCGGAGTATCAATCAAGTTGATCTTGTAGATCTGGTTGTTCCAGTGCCACTGGCAAGTGGTAGCAGCAGAGGTGATAGTGATACCGCGCTCCTGCTCCTGGGCCATCCAGTCCATGGTAGCGCCACCATCGTGTACCTCGCCGATCTTGTGAGTCTTACCTGTGTAGAACAGGATACGCTCAGAAGTTGTGGTCTTACCGGCATCGATGTGGGCCATGATACCGATGTTACGAGTCAAATGTAAATCGTGCTTTGCCATCGTTTATTGTATTCTCAATTGAAAATTAGAATCTGAAGTGAGCGAATGCGCGGTTAGCCTCAGCCATACGGTGCATATCTTCCTTACGCTTGAAGGCGCCACCCTGTTCGTTGTAAGCGTCCATGATCTCAGCTGCGAGCTTGTCGGCCATGGTCTTACCACCACGCTTACGAGCGAAGCTAATCATATTCTTCATTGAAACTGATTCCTTACGGTCGGGGCGGATTTCAGTAGGTACCTGGAATGTTGCACCACCGATACGGCGGCTCTTTACCTCTACCTGGGGAGTTACCTTGTCGAGGGCTGCCTTCCAGATTTCGAGAGCGCTCTTTTCCTGATCCTTCATCTTCTCGCCTACGATGTTGAGGGCGTTGTAGAAGATCTCGTAAGAGATTGACTTCTTGCCATCATACATGAGGTGGTTAACGAACTTAGAAACCTTCACGTCGCCGAATACGGGATCGGGAAGAATCACACGCTTTTTTGGTTTAGCTTTTCTCATTGTGAGTAATAATTGGTTTTGTTAGGGCTGCAATTCAGTTCTTCAACGTCCCATCGGGCGTTTACTCAACCGCTGCAAACCAACGGATTAATAAAGAATTAACGAGTGCAGATCGGCGCCAACCAAACGACAGACGCCATCCTCTGCGGGGATTTCTTGTATTCTTATATAAAAGGACAAATATGCAAATGCGGAATACTCTTACAAACTCTTGCCTTGCGAGGCCATTTCCTCGCCGAAGGCATCCATCATTTGCTGATTCTCACATTTGCACATTTGCACTTTTGAGCAGAAGCTTCTATTACTTCTTAGCGGCCTTAGGACGCTTTGCACCGTACTTAGAACGGCGCTGAGTGCGGTTAGCTACACCGGCAGTATCGAGTGTACCGCGAACGATGTGGTAACGTACACCAGGAAGGTCCTTTACACGACCACCGCGAACGAGCACGATGCTGTGCTCCTGCAAGTTGTGGCCTTCACCAGGGATGTAAGAGTTAACTTCCTTAGAGTTGGTCAAGCGTACACGAGCTACCTTACGCATTGCTGAGTTAGGCTTCTTCGGTGTGGTGGTATACACACGCACACATACGCCACGACGCTGAGGGCATGAATCGAGTGCAGGAGACTTGCTCTTATCTGCAGCTACACTTCTGCCCTTTCTTACTAATTGCTGAATAGTAGGCATTGTTTGATTTTTTTATTGTTATATATTGTTTTATTATTATCGTGATTCAAGAGGTGTAAGTATACACTACACCATTCGGGCTGCAAAGGTAGCAACTTTTCTCCGAACAGCCAACGAAAACTCAATCTTTATCAGCAACTTTTTTCGTCTTCGCTGCATTTTTCTTTCACACAATGCTTACACTATTCTTTCACGCTCTCACTGAATCTTGCATTTCTTGCATCTGCATTACTTATGAGGAAAGATAAAGGGAAGCCTCCTTTCGCATGGAGTGCTTCCCTGTTTATCTTGTTTGCTTCGCTTCGTGGTGATGAATGCGGAGCCGAAGAGAGAACTGAAACCTTTGTGCTCGTCTCTCTCGGCTCTGGTAAAAGGCAAATCTGAGCCTTACGGAGAGGAAGCGCGGTTCTTGATGTGCTGACGAGGATTGTTTTAAGAGGATTGTTTTAAAGAGCGGTGTTTTACTTAAAGGAGGGGTGCCCTGTCAGCTTGGGCGGTCATGTTTTACTTAAAATGGAGGGGGCGTGGGGGTGCACGTGCGATCTTGCGCACCGCGGCGTCCACGTATTGTTGATTGTTTTCTTCTTTGTGGAATAGAGTCCTAAGCCTTTAGCAACTGATTGAGAAAATCCTCTGTCATGTTGCCCGTCAGATTGATGAGTCGGAAGTGATGGTCGTACTTCATGAAGAGTACCATCTCTACGATGTACTTGCCACGCCGCCTTACGTAGAGGCGCTTGCTCGCTCGCTGCGCGTAGACTTTATAGCGAGCCGAATTCCGCTGAGCAAGCTTAAGGGCTTTATTGTAAAGCAGATTGGTCTCTCTGCTGTCGGCATTGTGAGCCATGCGTATCGACTTGAGTTGCGAGAGGATAGCTCGCGTCTGGTTGTTGCCCTCCACATCGGGGAGTTGCATCATCTTTTCGAGCATCAAGGGCGATACAGTAGTACATTCCAGCGAGGTGCCTTTGCCATAGAGGGTCATATAGCGCGAGGCGAAGTCTTGTTCGTTTTGCGCAAATGCAGTGAGGCTACATAGGAATGTGATGAGAATAGCGAAGAAATGCTTCATCATAATTCTTCTTTTATTCCTTATTTACCCTTGTATTTGCTTTTTCTGTACCATCTGTTGCATGGTTGGCAGAATCGTTGACGGCTGTCTGAGCTCCTTGCTTAAACATTTCGAGCGTTTCCATGCTGGCCTCGTAAGCCTTTTGCGGATCTTGGTATGAATCCTTGTAGGCTGACTGGTTGTAGTCCCAACCAGCAGGGGCTTCTGTCGATGGAGAGGTGAATGAGTGCTGAGCTGCTGTGCCGAGCAGTGTGACGATGGCTACGGCTGCTGCTGCGCGATAGAGCGGACGCAAGCGACGCATGAGCGATATGTGCTGTACAGGCACCACTTTTTGGGGCTGCACGTCATCTTCGCCGATTGCTGCGAGCACACGTTCGTCGAAGTCTGAACCGAGGTGCTGCTGAGCTTGCTGAGTTTCATACACGAACAAACTCTTGTAGCGCGCCAACTCGGCCGGCACATCCTTCTGCGAGAAGAATGCTCGGAGTATTTCTTCCTCCTCTACGGAAGTCTGACACTCCCAATAGCGCTCGAGAAGTTGTTCTATATATTTATAGTCCATAATTTTCTATCTTTTCGTACTGTGTCTTGATGGCCTTGCGTGCTCTGTGTAGCGTCACTCGGAAGAGGTCTTCGCTCACGCCCATGGCTTGGGCCGCTTCTGCGTAGCTCATGCCTTCGATATCGCGAAGTTGCAAAGCCGTGCGCAATCGCTCTGGCAGAGCGTTGAAGAGCCGATGTACGCGCTGAAGGCGTTCGTCATATTCCATTCGTTCGTCAGGTGTCAGCTCATTGTCGTAAGTATCAGTTGTGCTGCCTTCATCGTCGAGCGACAGGTTGGAATGCTCCGTGCGCTTCACGCGGTCGAGAGCCATATTTCTGCATATGGTGATGCAGAATGCTTCAAGGTTCTTCACCTCGGAGAGTTCTTCACGCCTACTCCACACACGCACAAGGGTGTCTTGCGTCAGATCTTCCGCCTCCTGCGTATTGAGCGTGACGCGGAAAGCCAGACGGAATATTTTGTCCTTTAGCGGGAGCAAGTCTTGGCGGAAATCTATCTTTTTCATTGGGCTCTCTATTACGTAGACGAATGAGTGGACAAAAAGTTACACAGGCTACCTCATTTTTTTTCAGTTTCTTTTTCGCAAAGTATGATAACGTGCTGATTATCAGCCATTGTTGTAGCGAAAATAAAATTCGCACCACCCTCTTTTATTTTCAGTTTCTTGCGCAATGCATCTACGCTTGCGGGGAAATTGCGCACCGTAAGGTTGGCTTTTGTTACCTCTGTGCGGAGTTGCTTCAAGTCGGCTTTGCCGAAGCCAAACGTCTGCTTCACGCGGAATGCGCGACCTGGGAAATGGACCACTTTCTCATCCGAAGTGTAGAGATGGGAGTTGGGGTGAAGTTTCTTCAGTCCGTACTTCTGCGCCACCATGCGAAAGGCCCCTGCTTTGAGCACTGCGGGGCCTGGCTCGTAGAGGTAGGTGCCAAGCAGAGAAGCATAGCTGACCTCGACATGAGCCTCTTCTGAGGGACGGAATCGGAGGGTAATGCCATTCTCGTATACGCTTATCTCGGGTTCCGCTCCGCTCCGTTGCGCCTCTGCGCTCAGCACGAGCAGGAGGTCTTTACACTCCCCTCCGACTGAGAACACACACACTCGCTCCACGCACCCGAGCGAGCGCACGCTGGCAGCAATATCGAGCATAGGCGAGAGTTTCACCACCACTCGCTGAGCTTTCTGTAGCAGCAGCGGTCGGAGAGCACACACATCGGGTTGGCAGTCCTCTATAAGCACCGTCTTGCGGCCTGCATCGTCGCGCCTTGCAGGGTCGAGAAAGATGAGACTCACCTGTTCGCTCATCTCGCGTAGATAGTCCACTCCGTCGGCACACACCACGGCAGCATGATTCAGCCCCAATAGCGGGAAATTGTGGCGAGCCAACTGGCAGAGGGCTTCTTGTCGCTCCACGTAGGTGGCGTGCTTAAAAGTTCGGGCCACGAACGAGAAGTCTACGCCGAGTCCGCCCGTGAGGTCGACCATCCGCGCTCCTCCCTTGGGGAAGAGTTCACTCACCACCGCGGCTTTATAGCGCGCAGCAGCTTCGCCCGAACACTGTTCGAGCGCCAAGCGGTGGGGGTATTGCAGTCCGTCAATAACTGTCCACGAGGGTACTTTCGTGCGCAGTCGTTGCCACCCCTCCACTTGCTGAAGTATGTAGGCTGCCTCGGGGTGGTGCTGCGAGGATAGCTGCAGGGCAAGTCGGTCGAGCGGCAGATTGCCATATTGCTTGATGATGTCGGATGTTTGCATAGGGGATGGGGAATTATATATTGTGAGGTTTAAAGGAAGGAAAGGAGGAAGGATTAAGTTCCGTAGGCGACGCGTCTCACGTCGGCATGGCGAGCGGGCAAGGAGTCTTCTCAGCCAATACTGGGGGCGACGCGTCTCGCGTCGGCAGCAATCAGTCATGAGAATGAAAGGGAGAATCCTCTCACGCCGACGCGAGGACGCGTCGCCCCCAGTAGGTTCTGAGCGAACTTGTTGAGCGCTCGCCTTGCCGACGCGAGACGCGTCGCCCACAAAGTCGGGTGTTGGGGAGGGAGGACACTGGGCAGCAGCTCGCTCATAAAACTCTTCTGCAAAGTTAAGGCTCATACGTGGTTCTTGCAAAAAGAGTGTACAATTTGTTCACTTTTTCTGCCATACCACTCTCGTCCTCGCGCGCATGCATTACAGGCGATTTCCGCCTCGATGTATTGCACTACTGCCCTATGCTGATATTTTTTCTTATTGATTATCAGCAGTTTACAGCCACTCTGATCTATATTTTTGCCCTCACTTTGCCCTCACTATTCCTTTCACTAACTTCTTCCGCCCCTACAGGCATTTCGAGCATCGGTAGCGCTCAAGTCCGCCCCTACCATTCATTCTAACGGGGCCAAGGGATAATTTAATCTGCTCCTACCACTAATTCTTACGGCGTCATGGACTAATTGCTTATCCTCTATCCTCGGCTCTGTGTAGGGAAAGTGCAGGCAAAGTGCAAGCAAAGTGTAGGCAAATCGGAGTATCACGTGCTTGTATCAGGCTGATTATCATATAATTCATGTCAGACGAGTGACAGATGCGAGCATTTTCATACCGAAAACTCTCTGTTACGCGCACGCGTATACGCGCGCGTAACGCGATATATATTGTTCTCTCAGTACTACCGCTTCCAGTACGCCCTGCTCTGCCCCACCCGCTCTGTAGATTACATCTTTCCTTTACACGCAGTATTTCCCATTCAATGCCCTTTTATGCATACCAGAGAACCTTGTTTTATACAAAATGACGTATATTTTTTAAAAAATCTTGCATATTGTTTGTTTATTAAAATATAATCCATACATTTGCAACCGTAATCTTAAGAAAACATATCATACGATTACATCCCAACCTTAACCATGACCTTTCTATACCAACTGTGAACACACATTCGTCTGATTGAATTTTCTTTTTAGAGGCTGCCCCACGGGTGCAGTCTCTTTTTGTGCTCTGCACAGAAGAGAAGCCCCCAGATGATGTTGCAGAAAAATAGACAAGGAAAGTTTGCACGTTCCAAAATAAAGGATTACATTTGCAGACGAAAATAGTTATTAAGGTGAAGTTGAAAGGATTCCAACGCACAGATTCGTGTGGGAGTTCTTTCGGTTTTTTTTTGCTTCCTACCTTCTTACTATCAACATAGCAATTAATAAAAATATAATACCAACAACAGATTATGGCTTACATGACACAAGAGGGCTACGACAAGATGGTAGCCCAACTCCGTCACATGGAATCAATCGAGCGCCCCGCTGCTTCGGCCGCTATCGCCGAGGCTGCCGATAAGGGCGACCTTTCAGAAAACAGTGAATACGACGCTGCTAAGGAAAACCAAGCTAAGCTCGAAGGACGAATTGCCTCTATGAAGAAGGCTATCGCCGAAGCTAAGATTATCGATAAGTCGAAGATTCGCAACGACATTGTGCAGATCCTCACCACCGTAGAGATGAAGAATGTAAAGAACGGCATGGTGATGAAGTATACCATCGTGAGCGAAAGCGAAGCCAACCTGCGCGAGGGCAAGATTTCAAGCACTACCCCTATCGCTCAAGGCTTGCTGGGCAAGAAGGTGGGCGACGTAGTAGAGGTGAAGATTCCACAAGGCACTATCCATCTCGAGATTCTGAGCATTAGCATTTAATCGAGTTGACAGGGTAACGGGTTGACGGGATAATGAGTAAGTAGGTCTTACTTGTTAGTCCGCCAACCCGTTAACGATTTAAGCGCGTTAAACTTATAAACTTATTAAACTCATAAACTCCCCTATCCATGACAATATTTTCAAAGATTATTGCGGGTGAGATTCCCTCATACAAGTGTGCCGAGAACGATAAATTCTATGCATTTCTCGACATCAACCCCGTGGCACAGGGCCACACCCTCGTGGTGCCTAAGCACGAGGTGGACTATATCTTCGACCTTAGCGACGAGGAACTGGCTGAAATGATCGTCTTCGCCAAGCACGTGGCACTCGCTATTCAGCGTGCTTTCCCCTGCCGCAAAGTGGGCATGGCAGTGCTCGGCCTCGACGTAAATCATGCACATATTCACCTCATCCCCTTGCAGAGCGAGGGCGACATGGACTTCCGCAAGCCCAAGCTCCAGCTTTCTGCTGAGGTGATGCAGGAGACTGCCGCCAAGATACTGAAGGAATTCAGCAAGTAAGCTCTACAATACACACACTCAACCAGTCCTGTGGGCGACGCGTCCCGCGTCGGCATCCACATAAATTCATTAGATTCTTGTGATTTTCGCTTCGCGCTTGTTTTAAACATTAATGCTCATTAATTGACCATTAATTCTTCATTAATATTCTCCTTCTGTTAGGCTTCGGTCATGAATTTCCATGAATTAATCATGAATTTTGTCGTACAACGATTCCACCTAAGAATTAATGAAAGATTAATGGGAATTTAAGGAGATTAATGTTTAAAGAGCCCCAGTATTGGCTGAAAATATACATTACAACATGCGGGGGTGCACACCTATGATGGCGTTGCACCCCCGCATTATATTATCTTTAATCTACGATTATTTCAACACACCGAGTTCCTTGCCCACCTTGATAAAGGCAGCAATACACTTGTCGAGGTGTTCACGCTCATGACCTGCAGAGATCTGCACACGGATACGAGCCTGATCCTTAGGCACTACGGGATAGTAGAAACCAGTCACATAGATGCCTTCTTCCTGCATCTTCTGAGCGTATACCTGCGAGAGCTTAGCATCGTAGAGCATCACAGCGCAGATGGCACTCTGAGTAGGCTTAATGTCGAAGCCGGCAGCGATCATCTTGTCGCGGAAGTAGTTGACATTTTCTACAAGCTTATCGTGGATTTCGTTGCTCTCATCAAGGATCTTAAAGGTCTCGAGAGCAGCACCTACGATGGCAGGAGCTACAGAGTTGGAGAAGAGGTAAGGACGTGAGCGCTGACGGAGCATGTCGATGATCTCCTTACGACCCGTAGTGAAGCCACCCATAGCACCACCGAAGGCCTTACCCAGTGTGCCTGTATAGATGTCGACACGGCCATAAGTGTTGAAGAACTCGCTTACACCACGACCAGTCTTACCCACAACACCTGCAGAGTGGCTCTCGTCTACCATGACAAGGGCATCGTACTTCTCTGCCAAGTCGCAGATCTTGTCGATAGGAGCTACATTGCCGTCCATAGAGAATACACCATCGGTCACGATGATGCGGAAGCGCTGCTCCTGAGCTGCCTGAAGCTGACGCTCGAGGTCTTCCATATCGGCATTGGCATAGCGATAACGCTTTGCCTTGCAGAGACGCACGCCGTCGATGATAGAAGCGTGGTTCAAGGCATCAGAGATGATGGCATCGTCGGCTGTGAGCAGAGGCTCAAACACACCACCATTAGCATCGAAGCAAGCAGCGTAGAGAATGGTATCCTCGGTCTTGAAGAACTTAGAGATAGCCTCCTCGAGTTCCTTGTGGATATCCTGCGTACCGCAGATGAAGCGCACACTCGACATACCATAGCCGCGGCGATCCATCATGTCCTTGGCAGCCTTGATAAGGCGAGGATTGTTGGAAAGACCCAAGTAGTTGTTGGCGCAGAAGTTGAGCACTTCCTTACCATTTACTTGAATAGCGGCCTGCTGAGGGCCCTCGATAAGGCGTTCTTCTTTATAAAGACCGGCTTCTTTGATCTCCTTCAATTCATTCTGAAGGTGTTGTTGCAATTTACCGTACATTTGATATATGATTTATAAAAAGGTTTTTATAGTTCGTATTTTGACTATGCTCTGCTGCATAGCCACCGCAAAGTAACAGATTTTTTTTGAAAAATAGTACAAGTCGAAAGCAGAATATCGAGTTCACTCTAATATTATACTGAGACGCCACCTATTTTATTGAAAAAAAACACTGCTCGCGACATAAATATAAAAAAAAATTGCACCTTTGCAGTATAGAATAGATTCTAACAACATACCTCTACAAATGAAGAATATCTTAGTGATTGGTGCAACAGGACAAATCGGTTCTGAACTCACCATGAAGTTGCGTGGCATTTACGGCAACGACCACGTAGTGTGCGGCTACATCCCCAGTGCTGCACCCAAGGGCGAACTCGCTGAGAGCGGCCCCGCAGAGATCTGCGATGTGACCAACGGCGAAATGATTGCCGACGTGGTGAAGAAGCACAACATCGATGCTATCTACAACCTCGCCGCACTCCTCAGCGTCGTAGCTGAAGGCAAGCCTCAGTTGGCTTGGAAGATTGGTATCGATGGACTTTGGAACGTGCTCGAAGTGGCTCGCCAGCACAAGTGCTCAGTGTTCACTCCCAGTTCTATCGGTTCGTTCGGCCCCGAAACTCCCGCCGACCACGTACCACAGGATACCATACAGCGTCCGCGCACCATCTACGGTGTGTCAAAGGTTACCACCGAATTGCTCTCTGACTATTACTTCCGCAAATATGGCGTCGACACCCGTGCCGTACGCTTCCCCGGCTTGATCTCATACGTCACACTGCCCGGCGGTGGCACCACCGACTATGCTTGCGACATCTACTACTCTGCCGTACGCGGCGAAAAGTTCATCTGCCCCATCGCCAAAGGCACCTACATGGACATGATGTACATGCCCGATGCCCTGCGTGCTGCCGTAGAACTGATGGAAGCCGACCCCACTCGCCTCATCCACCGCAACGCATTCAACATCGCCGCCATGAGCTTCGATCCCGAAGGCGTACTCGCAGCCATTCGCAAGTACAAGCCCGAGTTTGAAATGGAATACCAGGTAGATCTCCTCAAGCAAGCCAACGCCGACTCATGGCCCAACAGCCTCGACGACATCTGCGCTCGCCAAGAATGGGATTGGAAGCCCGAATACGACCTCGATGCCATGACCGTAGATATGCTCAAGAAGCTCGAAGAGAAGCTGAAGTAAGCCTCAGCCCCTTCCCCTCACATAAAGGAAGAAGATGGTACGAATAGGTCCTAAAATCTATCGTACCATCTTTTTTTATGCGGTAACGAATGAAGTTCTCACCAACCCTAACATCCTCGAAAAGTTCAACAAACATTCTGAATATCATCAGTCGGGCTCGACAACACCTAGTCCATCGTCCCCAGTCATGACAATTTCTGCAATCATGAACGCGACGAACAAGGTAGACTCACCATGCTCTACTACGACGACATAAGAGCTTGGCATCGCTACCACTTCTCATACGATGGCAACACACTCATCGTCACAAGCGGTTCACAAGACAACCCTACCAAGACTATCGAAAAGTATACGTATACGCACAACACCACTGGCGAGCCCACAAAGTACGCCTATCACACAGAAGAAACCACATGCGACCTTACCATGAGAGGCACCGAGACCTACACAATCCTTGCCCGAGACAGCCAAGGCAATTGGACCAAGCGTAAATGTACACGCAGCGATGGATCACCCACCGTTATCCAAACGCGACGCATCACCTACTTCACCTCCACCCCCAGCTACAAGAAGAAATAACGCACACCAAATAAAAAGGTGGAAAGCAACTAACAAATAGCAACACTATGAACAAACTCCTTTCACTCCTTATCGTGTTCTGCCTATCACTCGCAGCGAGTGCTCAGCACACCGACCGCTTCAGCATATACGCCCTCAAGGGGAAAGTAAAAATGTGCGAGTTCTACGACGAAGAAGGACACCCCAACAATGACAATCTAGAGTTCGATCGTGCAGGAAGACTTATCAATGTAAGAAATCATCCTCTCAACTGGAATTTCGGCCACCACAAACGCGATGCACAAGGACGCATCACAAGCCTTGGCGACAAGGATAATGGCATTTACAAATACACCTATAATGCAGCCAATCAATTGACACGGATCACCACTTACTATTCGGGCATAACGACCAAAGCAGATGTCGTTGAGCAGTATTCCTACGATTCGGAAGGGCGCATTATCTCTATCGTTTCTACTTACAGCAATGGCACAAAAAGTAGCATTATGTATTCTGACTTTACGAAGACAGACTCTCATGGCAACTGGATTCGTGCCAAAGTAGTAGAAATTAATCAACAAGGTGAGCGCGAAGAATATACCCAATTGCGCCGCTTCACGTATTTCCAATAAAAGATTCCTTACATAGCACAATCTCCGCATATCACATCCATACCCTTTGAGACATGGATGCGATATGCGGAGATTGTTAGTTAGTAGGGATGAATCCTCCCTGGGGTGCTACTTTTACATCAGAAAAGTTTTAACTCATAGTAAGGGGAATAGTGATATTACGCCCACAATCCAAGGCCTACGACCATCACAATACCGATGGCCACTTGTAGGGGTAGGCCCACCTTTACGTAGTCGATAGGCTTATAGCCACCTGCGGACAGAACCAAGGCGTTGGGCGGGGTGGAAAAAGGTGAAGCGAAGCACATGCTTGCAGCCACTGTGACGGCCATCAATACGGGCACGGCTTTCAGTCCCTCAGCTTGCGCAGCTTGTAGGGCTATGGGAGCCATGAGTACGGCAGTTACCGTATTGGAGATAAAAAAGGTCATAAACGACGTAGCTACGTAGATGCAGGCGATGAGGAGCATGCCTCCATGCCCTCCTACGGCGTGGACGAGCGACTGAGAGATTAGCTGCGATGTTCCCGTCTTTTCAAGCGCAGTCGACATCGGAAGCATTGCACCGAAGAGGATTATGCTCTCCCAGTTAATGGTCTTATAGGCCGCCTCAACGCTGCGCAAGCAGCCTGTGAAGATCATCGCAACGGCAGCGAGCATCACGGCTGTTACGGGGGCAATGGGGATAAAGTCGAAAGCCATCACAAGCACCATCAGTAGCATAATGAGCGCGGCAATAGGGGCTTTGTAATCGAGCGTCACCTTAGCGGCTTGTTCGAGAGGTTGTCCTACGACCACCCATTCCTGTCCGTCCCGAGCATTGAGCTTCGCTATATTTTTCCAACGTCCTTGTACCAGGACGATGTCGGAGGCATGGATGCGTTGATCTTTTATATCGTCAAGCAGATAGTCATTGTGGCGGCGAATGCCAAGTACGTTAAGGCGGTAAGTGGAACGAAAGCCAGCCTGCTCTACCGTCTGCCCTACGAGCGATGAAGCGGGAAGTACCAATATCTCTGCCATCCCTACGTCGTAGAAGTTGAGTGCCCCACCCTCTGCTGGAGAATCCTCCATCTCGTTGAGTTGCAGAGCGGTGGCAAATGACTTTATCTGTTCTTCCGAGCCAGTGGCATAGAGCACGTCGCCTGCAGAGAGCGGACGATTGCCTATGGCAAATTGTTCGAGCTTGCGCAAAGCCCCACCCTGCAGAGAGGAGCGGCGCACTTCTATGATAGTTACTCCATAGTTGCGGCGCACGTCGAGCTGCTTGAGCGTATGACCTACCATGGAGGAGGATTCCGGGATTTGCAAGCAGTGAAGACCTTCGGCAAGCCTATATTCCTCAGCCAACTGCTGCAGCGACTTGCCACTCTTTGAGGAGGCTGATGCGGTACGCCCTTTGAGGAATCGTCGTGATAGGGGGATGAGCAATGCTGTGCCTACTACGATGCATACGATGCCTATGGGAGTGAACGAGAAGAAGCCCAGTGGCTCATAGCCTGCCCCTACCAGAACGTCGCGCACGATAAGGTTGGGCGGAGTACCGATAAGCGTTAGCATGCCGCCCATGCTCCCAGCAAATGCTAACCCAACTTTCACACCCATCTGCCAACTTTGATTGCTATCACTAGTAATTTGAGTTGTAAAGATTAACTTTGTGTCCTACAAATTTTTATTTTTCCAAATGGTGCGTGTTTATATTTCAGAGCATCGTATATCTCCTT